>CAZZWY010000363.1:0-4893 GCA_964657785.1 uncultured Acetobacteraceae bacterium | reverse complement strand
CGAGCGCCGTCGTGACGACCGCGTCGAGCGCCTTGGAGACGAAGACCTTGCCGTCGGGGCCGCTGTCGGCCGTCGAGACGAACATCGCGCCGAGACTGCCGTGCGGGTCGTAGGGCGCGGCGTAGGTGCCGAAGAAGGCCAGGTCGTAATCGAACTTCTGCCGCCGGTCGTGGTAGGTCGCGTCGTCGAGGGCCGAGACCTTGATCGTGACGCCGAGCTCGCCGAGTTGCCCGAGGATGAATTCCGACAGGCGGCGGGCGCCTGGCAGGACCTGGTCGGAGGCGATCAGCTCCAGCGTCAGCGGTTGCCCGTCCTTGGCGCGGGCTGCGCCGTTGCGCTTCCAGCCGGCGTCGTCGAGCAGCCGGTTGGCGGCGGCAGCGTCGCGCACGGGCACGGCGGTGCGCTTGCCGGAATCGGGGATCGTCGCCGGAAACAGGCTGCCCGCCGGCTCCGCATACCCCTGGTAGAGCACTTTCGCGATCGCCTGCCGGTCGAGACCGAGGCTGACCGCCCGCCGAACCGATACGTCGCGCAGCGGCCCGCGGTTGCCGTTGAAGCCGAGCAGCACCGTCGAGACTCCGGCCTCGGCCAGCACCTGCACGCCCGCTTGACCGGCAAGCGACTTGGCCCGGCTCGGCTGCAGCGGCGCGACCCATTCGCCGCCGATGATGTCGAGATCGCCGGCACGCAACGCATTGACCCGCGACAGCTCGTCGGGCACGACCGCGAGCTCCAGGTGCGAAAACGTCGGTTTCGCACCCCAGTACAGCTCGTTGGGCACCAGCACGGTTTTGCTGCGGCCGTTCTCGACCAGCTTCCACGGTCCGGTGCCGATCGCGGCGGTCTGTTTGCCCTTCGCGTCGACGGCCTTCGGCGACAGGAAGCGCACCGGCCGCACGATCGACAGCTCCATGAGCGCCGCCGGCACCGGCGACTTGAGCGACAGCTTCAAGGTCGACGCATCGAGCACATCGAGTTTCTGAAACTGCTCCGAGATGCCGATCCACGAGAAGCCGCTCTTGCCGATCCAGCGGGCGAAGTTCCAGCGCGCGGCTTCGGCGTCGAACGGCGTGCCGTCGCTGAAGCGCACGCCGCGGCGCAGGTGGAAGGTGATCGCCCTGCCGTCGCTGTCGACCACCCAGCGCTCGGCCAGGCCCGGCTCCAGCACGCCGCCGCTGCCGTAGCGCACCAGCCCCTCGAACACCAGGCCGTAACTGCTCAGCGCCGATTCGTTCTGCAGCAGGTCGAGGTTGCCCGCTTCCTGGGCGATGCCGATCCGCAGCAGCTGCACGTCTTTCGCGAAGGCCGGCCGCAGGGTCAGCGCCGCCCCTGCCGCGGCCAGGCCGACCAGCGCGGTGCGGCGGCGGATGTCAGCCCACGCGTTCAGACGATCGCTCACTTCGACGTCGCGACGCCGTAACGGGCGGACAGGTACGCGCGGATGCCGGCCTCGCTGTCGATAAAGCGCTTGCCGCCGGACTCCTTCACGCCGTAGGGCGCGTCGTCATCGACGCCGGACCCATTCAACACCAGAACCGGAATCGACTGGTTCGCCGCACCGATCAGGCTCACCACTTCGGCGCGCGGCTTCTTGAAGTCGACGTACTTCACCTCGACCTCGTGGCGCAGCGCGGGAAAAAAGCTGAGCAGCCCTTCGACCGGCACCGAATCGCCACAGTAGAACGGGCCGTTGCCGGCGTCGTCCTTGAAGCCGGGGTTCAGCAAGAACAGCTGGTCTTTCACGAAGCTTCCTTTCTGATGGACAAGACAGACCGCGGCGCCGGGCGGGCGACCCGCATCGAGCGGATCGAGCGGGCCAGGCGCCGCATTCCGAGCACCGCCGCGGTGACCGAGAAGGCGAAGCCGGCCACGAGCGCGATCCACATGAGGACCTGCCACAGCGGCCCCGCACCGTTGAGGAGCGGGAAATCGAAGGTGTGCAGACCGTCGAACAGCCACCGCAACAGCCGCCGGCTGCGGTCCATCACCGAAATGAGGTGCCCGGAGGCGGCGTCGACATGCACCCAGGTGTCGCCCCCATCGGCGAGCCGCACCCGCCGGGTCGTCTCCGGCAGCGGGTTGTTGCGCAGTCGCCCGTAGGCGTCATCGGCCGCGAGCGGGGCGATGCCGACCACGTCGACGGGCGCCCAGGCTTGGCGCACCGCCGCCAGCAGCAGCGCATCGGGGAGCAGGGGCCCGGCCTTCGACAGATCCGGCAGGGCCGCGGCCGGCAGCGCCGAGGAACTGCCCCAGCGCCCCCCGCGCAGCAGCAGCCAGGCCTCGCCGGCGACCGCGGTGAACTCGACTTCGTGGGCGTCGCCGACGGCTGCCAGCCGGTCGATGTCGATGCCGCTCACGGCCTGCGTGAGCGACATGCCGCGCAGCCGGCCCTCGTCGGTGCCCTTCGGAATTTCGAGCGAGAAAAGCCGGCCATGGTCCATCGACAGCCAGCCGCTGAACACCCACGTCAACACGACGGTTCCGGCGAAGAGGCCGAGGATGTGGTGCCAGCGCATCCAGCCGCGAAACGGCGACACGCCGGCGCCCTTCTTGCGCCGCAGGTTCACGAGCCGGACGATGCCGAGCGCCATGCCCATGAGGGCGGTCGTGAGGCCCACGAGCGACAGCCACCACACCGTTTGATCCCAGGCCCAGAAGCTTTTTCGCAGCACCGTCGGGTAGATCCAGTGGATGACGGCGCCGACCCAGTTCCAGCCACGCTGGAAAGTCGTCGTTCGCTGCAGCACCTCGCCCGAGACGGAAGACACGTAGAGCTCCGTGCCCGCGGCGTCGCCGACCGTCGCCCGGAAGAACGGTCGCGCGGCGTCGAAATGCTGGTGCACCACCCACTGGTCGTGGGTGAACGGGCCGTCGATCCCGGCGACCGGACGACCGGCGAAGCGCGCCGCGGCGCCGCGCGCTGCAACGGCATCGAACGGTGTCGCCAGGGTGCCCGAGTCGGCAACGGCGAGGACGGTGCCGTCGGCCAGGGTCAGCAGGTAGCGAGGCGCGCCGAGGATGCTGACGAGCCGCAGTCGGTCCACGGGTTGTCCCCCCGCGACCGCCAGCGCCTGCGACGGCGTGGCGTGCAGCGCGCGCAGGTCGAGCGTTTCACCGGCGGCGACGCGGTCGGCGTCGGCCAACGAGGGAAACGGCACGTACATCATGACCGTGCCGGTCGCGAACCAGACGGCGAAAAACAGGCACAGCACGATCCCCAGCCAGCGGTGGAGTCGCGAGACCTGCCGGGCGGTCCGCAGCAGCAGCGGCGGCCGCTGCGGGTGCTGCGGCAGACCGGCCGGATCAGAACTTCGCAGCGACGCTGATCTCATAGGTCACCGGCGAGCCCAGCTGCACCTGCGTCGGGTAGTTGGTATCGACCCACTGCGCATAGGCCTTGTTGAACGCATTGGCGACCCTGCCGGTCACGCTCCACTTCGGCGTGACGGCGTAGGTGCCGTAGAAGTCGACGATGGTGTATTTCCGCTGCGTCAGCGTGTTGGCGTTGTCGCCGAACCGATCCCCCACGTATTTGACGCCCGTCCCCAGTTCGAGCGGCAAGCCGCCCACCTGGCTGACGCTGGTCCAGAAATTGGCCGTCCACTTCGGGATGTTCGCGGGGCGGTTGCCGCTCACGTCGCTGCCGTTGAAGAAAAACCTGCCGTAGCGTGAATCGGTATAGGCCAGGTTGCCGTTGACCTGCCAGTTGCGAACCACCCGGTAGTCGGCCGAGACCTCGACGCCCTTGGACTTCTGGTCGGCGCTCACCACCGTGTCCGGCGAGGTCTGCATCAGCACGTTCTTGCGCTTGATGCTGTAGACCGCCAGCGTGGCGTTGCCGCGCTTCTCGTCGAAGCTCGCCTTGATGCCGGCTTCGACCTGGCTCGACTTGCTGAGGTCGAAGTCTTGCCCGGCGTTGACCAGCAGGATGTTGGACCCCACCGGGTCCTGGCCGGTGCTGTATTGCAGGTAGGGCGAGATGTCCGGCGTCACTTGGTAGATCGCACCGACCCGCCAGTTGAACGGGTGCCAGGTGCGCGTGAAGCTGGTGCTCGCCTGGAAGCTGCCGTCGGTGCCGTAGTTCTGCCGGTCGAGCTTGAAGGCCTCGTAGCGCAGGCCGGTGACGAGTTTGAGCGCGGAGGTCACGTCGAGCGCGTCTTCGGCGAAGAGCGCGGTGTCGTCCCACTTCGTCGGGCTGACGCGCTCCAGCTGCCCTGGGGGCGCCAGGGCACCGAAGCTGCCCGGTACCGGGTTGAACGGATCGACCCCCGGGCCGCTGCCGTACTGACCTTCACCGTCCGGGAAGCCGCGGGTGCGCTTGAAATCGAGCTTGCTGTAGTCGAGCCCGACGACGAAGCGGTTGGCCAGGCCGGCGACCGGTTTGACGACCGCCGCACTCAGCTGGTCGCCCCAGAGATGCTGGTCATGGAAGACGAAGAAGCGGTCGCGATCGATCAGGTTGGTCGTCGTGTTGAAGGTGTAGGTTTCGGCGTTCTTCCACTTCCGGTCGGCGTAGAGGTAGTAGGTGTCGTTCGTCACCGTCACCTCGTCGACCGGCTTCCAGTGCAGCGTCAGCCGCGGCATGTACTGGGTCGAGGTGATCTGGTAGTCGCCGACGTCGTAATTGACGTCGCGCATGCGCTTGTCGACCGTGACCGCGCCGAGGCCGGGGACGACGCCCGAGACGACGCCGTTCAGCGGGCTGGTCGCGAACGCCACCGGCACCAGCGGCGTCCCCCAATACGGCATCGGGTTGTCGTGCAGGATGTCGATGCCCGCCTTCAGGTCGAACCGGTCGCTCGGCCGCCAGAGCAGCGAGGCGGTGAGGTTGTTCGAGTCCGACTTGGCATGCTGGATGAAGCCGTCGGACGAGGTGCGGCTCAGGTCGACGCG
>CAZZWY010000362.1:0-4902 GCA_964657785.1 uncultured Acetobacteraceae bacterium | reverse complement strand
GAGGTCGCTCGGTGATCAGCGCGGCCAGACGACTTGATCGTCGACGGCGTAGAGGCGGCACGGCGAACCCCGCCGCCGCTGGCAGGCGCCGAGCGCGCGGCCGAGCGCCCAGTCGCCGGTCGCCCAGCCGCTCGCGCCGTCCGCGCCGAGCGCGAAGGCGCGCGGCGGCGTGCTCTCGTGGAACCGGCGGTACGACGCCTCGCGATCGGGGGCGATCGGCAGCTTGGCGAGGTCGTCGACCGCGGCGAAGCCGGAGGCGGGCGGCCGGCGCACCGTGCCGGGCGTGTCGAAGCCGAGCCCAGCGAGGAATTTCTCGACGTACGGCACCCAGTGATCCATGTCGAAGCCGATCGCCCCGTGGCCGGTCTTGCGGACCGCGGCGAGCTGGTGGAATTCGGCCTTGCCGCCGCCGGCGAGCCACGCCGCGTGCCAGCGCTTCGGCGCCTGTGCGCCCCAGTACTCGTCGTTGTCCCAGTAGAGCCAGAGCATCGGTGCGACGGCCTCGGCGGCACGGGCCTGCCAGAGCGCCTCGATGCGGCCCGGATTGCACGACCGGCCGGGCGAGCGCTCGGGGTCGCCGCCGGTACCGCCCGAGAAATTCAGGCCGGCGACCAGCCCGGCCGGGTGCCGCCACACTGTCGCGACCGAGGTCAGGCCGCCGACCGACTGGCCGGCGACGATCCAGCGCGACGCGTCTACGTACGGCAATGTCTTGGCGAAGGCGAGTGTCGCGAGCACCTGGTCGGACGCCGCTTGCGCCTGCGGCTCGAGCCGCATCGACGCGCAGGGGCCGGTCGACTCGGGATCGAAGTCGCCGTAGGTCGGCCCGTAGCCGACGCGGGTCGGCAGCAGCACGACGAAGCCCTTGCTCACGAGATAGCGCGAGAAGGCCTCGAAGCGTTGCACGCGCTGGGCCGCCCGCCGGTCGGCCGGAGCGCGGCCGTGGTTCATGATGACGAGCGGATGGGGCCCGGGGCCGTCGGGCCGGAAGATCGCGACAGGAATCTGCTTCGTCTCCTCGCGGCCGAAGAGGTCCTTGACGGTGACGGCGATCGACTGCGTCTCCTGGTGCAGGTCGCGGGCGGGGGAGTCGGCGTCGGGGACGGCGGCCACCGCCACGCCATCGGACGTCGAGACCTGAGACCGGACGGGCTGAAGAAGCGCCGCGGCGAGAAGACCGAGCGCGAGCGCCGCGCGGATCGCGCTCACGAGGGCCTTGCCCGCAGGCCGCCGAAGGCACGTCGACCGAGCCGCCGCAAGAGCCGCGCCATCAGCCAGACGAGGGTCGCCATCGCGGCGACGGCGACGGCGAGGGCGACGAAGAAAACCGCGGGATGCGTCCACGACAGCCAGAGACTCGCGGGCACGATGCCATCGCCCGCCAGCGACATCAGGACGTTCGAGAACGGCTCCGGCGAGGTGTTGAGCGCCGCGCGGGTCGTCGTCTTGGCGACGTGACTGGTCGCCGCGAGCGTGCCGCCCATCAGCCCCGCGGCGATCGCCCAGCTCGCCTGGTCGGCGCCGAAGACGGAGGCCGCGAGCGCAGCGCCGGCGGGAATGCGGACGACGGTGTGGATGGCGTCCCAGAGGCTGTCGATCACCGGAATCTTGTCGGCAAAGAACTCGACGGCGAGCATCAACCCGGCAGCGCCGAGCACGAGCGGCGTCTGCAACGCGTGCAGGCCGGTCGGCAGCACGACCCAGCCGAGCCGGCCGGCCAGGCCGGTGAGGAAGACGACGGCGTAGAGCCGCAGACCGCTCGCCCAGCCGAGCGCGGCCGCGACGGCGAGCAGCTGCGAGGTGACGGGCGGCAGATCCATCGGCGGATCCGACCCTCAGGAGCGCCAGCCCGGCGGGCGCTTCTCGAGGAAGCTGCGCACGCCTTCGCGGCCCTCGTCGCCGGCACGGATGTCAGCGATGCGGCGCGCGGTGTCGGCGCGCAGTTCGGCGTCGATCGCTCTCCCGGCGACGTCCTGCACCAGGCGTTTGCACGCCTTCACCGCCGCGGGCCCGTTCGCGACGAGGGCGGCGACGATCTCGTCGACCTTCGCGTCGAGGGATTCCGCGGTGCAGACTTCATGCACGAAACCGAGGGTTGCCGCGCGCACGGCGTCGAAGCGCTCGGCGGTGACGAAGTAGCGTCGCGCCGCCTGCTCGCCGAGCGCGCGAACGACGTAGGGGCTGATCGTGGCCGGCAGCAGGCCGAGCTTCGCCTCGCTCAGGCAGAAACCCGCAGCATCAGCCGCGACCAGCACGTCGCAGACGGCCGCCAGCCCGACGCCGCCAGCGTAGCAATCACCGTGGATGCGACCGACGACCGGCACCGGGCAGCGCCAGATCGCCCAGAGCATGTCGGCGAGCGCCTGCGCGTCGGCGCGGTTCTGGTCCCAGTCGTATCCGGCCATGCGGCGCATCCAGCCGAGGTCGGCACCGGCGCAGAAGGCCTTGCCGTGGCCGCCGAGGACGATCGCCCGCAGGGTCGGGTCGAGCGACAGTTCGTCGAACACCGCCTTCAGCGCGCCGATGGTGTGCTCGTCGAACGCATTGCGGACGTCGGGTCGGTTCAGGAAGACGCGGGCGACGTGCGGGGTCGGGCGGGTGAGGTCGAGCGGCGACGCGGCCATCACCGTTTCCAGACGCGCAGACCGCGCAGCTTCTCGAAGGCATCGAAATCCCGGTCGCCATGGAGCAAGGCGTAGTCGCGGTCGATGCAAAAGGTGGCGATCAGGACATCGATGGCGCTGCGAACGGTGATGCCCATCGCCCGCAGTGCTCGAAAGTGGGTGCTCGCACGATGCGCGAGCCGCGGGCCCACGCTGGCCTCGACGCCGAACGAGGTCAACAACGCCTCGGCCTTGAGATAAGCGCGTTCGTTCCCGAAGCCACGCAGCACTTCGTAGAGCACGAGGTCGGGGATGACCAGACGCATCTCGCCGTTTGCGAGCAGACGGCGAAGCGACGCGCGCTTGGGGTTTTCCGCGCCCCGGAAGAAGTCGATCCAGACGCCGGAGTCAACGACGACCATGGGCCACCTTCGGCTTGGCCGGTTCGCGGGCCGGGACGGGCGCCGCACGCGCCCGCCGAACGGCAGGTTCGACGGGAGCTTCGTCGTCCCCGTCCCACATCAATTTGCCTTCCCATTTCAGCACCTCGCGATACGCGGCTTGACGCGCGAGCAGCTTCAGCCCCGCCTCGACCGCGTCTTTCTTGGTCTTGAACGGCCCGGCCCGCATCGCCGCTTCGAGCGTCGCGTCGTCGATGTCGATGTTGGTGCGCATGAGGTGTATGAAACGTGTAATCCGCACACAGTCTACATCCGGAACACACCGAACTTCGCATCGGGAATCGGCGCATTCAGGCTCGCCGAGATCGCGAGGCCGAGCACGCGCCGCGTCTGCGCCGGATCGATGATGCCGTCGTCCCAGAGTCGGGCGGTGGCGTAGTACGGATGCGCCTGGGTCTCGAACTGGTCGAGCACCGGGCGCTTGAACGCGGCCTCTTCGTCGGCCGACCAACTTCCGCCCCGCGCCTCGATGCCGTCGCGGCGCACCGTCGCGAGCACGCTCGCCGCCTGCTCGCCGCCCATCACGCTGATGCGCGCGTTCGGCCACATCCAGAGAAAGCGCGGGGAATAGGCGCGCCCGCACATGCCGTAATTGCCGGCGCCGAAGCTGCCGCCGATGATGACGGTGAATTTCGGCACGTTCGCGGTCGCGACGGCAGTCACGAGCTTGGCACCGTGCTTGGCGATGCCCTCGGCCTCGTACTTCTTGCCCACCATGAAGCCGGTGATGTTCTGCAGGAAGACGAGCGGGATCTTGCGCTGGCAGCAGAGCTCGATGAAGTGCGCGCCTTTCATCGCCGACTCGGAAAAGAGCACGCCGTTGTTGGCGACGATGCCGACCGGCTGCCCCTCGAGGTGCGCGAAGCCCGTGACGAGCGTCGTGCCGAAGCGGCTCTTGAATTCGTCGAACTCGCTCGCGTCGACGATGCGGGCGATGATCTCGCGAACGTCGTAAGGCTTCCTGGTGTCCTTCGGGATCACGCCATGCAACTCGACCGGATCGAAGCGCGGCGGTCGTGGCTCGATGAGGCGCTGGCCATGCACCTTCGACCGGTTCAGGTTCGCCACCGACGCGCGCGCGATCGCGAGCGCGTGGGCATCGTTGCGCGCGAGGTGATCGGCGACGCCCGAGAGTCGGGTGTGCACGTCGCCGCCGCCGAGCTCCTCGGCACTCACGACCTCGCCGGTGGCCGCCTTCACGAGCGGTGGCCCGGCGAGAAAGATCGTTCCCTGCTTTTCCACGATGATCGACTCGTCGCTCATCGCCGGCACGTAGGCGCCGCCCGCCGTGCACGACCCCATCACGACCGCGATCTGCGCAATGCCCTTGGCGCTCATCTGCGCCTGGTTGTAGAAGATGCGGCCGAAGTGATCGCGATCGGGGAAGACCTCGTCCTGGTTCGGCAGGTTGGCGCCGCCGCTGTCGACGAGGTAGATACACGGCAGGTGGTTGGCCTCGGCGATCTCCTGCGCCCGCAGGTGCTTCCTGACCGACATCGGATAGTAGGTGCCGCCCTTCACCGTCGCGTCGTTGCAGACGATCATGCAGTCGACCCCGGCCACCCGGCCGATGCCGGCGATCAACCCGGCGCCGGGTGCGTCGTCACCGTAGAGGCCGAGCGCGGCGAGCGGCGCGACCTCGAGGAACGGGGTATCGGGGTCGAGCAGCGTCTCGACCCGGTCGCGCGGCAGGAGCTTGCCGCGCGCGAGGTGCTTCGCCCGGGCCGCCTCGCCGCCGCCACGCGCGACCGCCGCGAGTTTCGTGTTCAGGTCGTCGACGAGCGCACGCATCGCCGCGGCGTTGGCCTGAAAATCTTCGGTACGGGAATTGAGCTTCG
>CAZZWY010000361.1:0-4912 GCA_964657785.1 uncultured Acetobacteraceae bacterium | reverse complement strand
AACAGGGCACCGCCGGCCTCACCGACTGCACGCCGGCCGAATTCGCGAAGCTGCAGGCCCTCAACGCCGCCTACAACGAGAAGTTCGGCTGGCCGTTCACGCTCGCGGTGCGCGGCCCGCGCGGCCGCGGGCTCGGCCGGGCGCAGATCATCCGCAGCTTCGAGCGGCGCCTCCACGGCCATCCCGACTTCGAACTCGCCGAGTGCATCCGCCACATCCACCGCATCGCCGAGATCCGCCTCAACGACAAGTTCGGGGTGGTGCCGACGCTCGGCAACCAGGCCTGGGACTGCGCCGAACTGCTCGCCCAGCACTCCGACCCCGGCTACGCGGAACGCGGCGAACTCACCGTCACCTACCTCACCGAGGCGCACCGGGCGTGCGCGGCGCAGCTCGTCGCCTGGATGCGCGACTGCGGCTTCGACGAGGTCGGCATCGACGCCGTCGGCAACGTCGTCGGCGTCTACCGGGGCACCGACCGGGCCGCACCCCGGCTGCTGACCGGCAGCCACTACGACACGGTTCGCAACGGCGGCAAGTACGACGGGCGGCTCGGCATCTTCGTACCGATGATCGGCGTGCGCGAACTGCACCGGGCGGGGCGCCGCCTGCCGTTCGGCATCGAGGTCGTCGGCTTCGCGGAGGAGGAAGGGCAGCGCTACAAGGCGACCTTCCTCGGGTCGGGGGCGCTGACCGGCGACTTCGACCCGGCGTGGCTGGCGCAGCTCGACGCCGACGGCATTCGCATGCAGGACGCGATGCGCGCCGCGGGAAAGCCCGGCACGCTGCGCGCGATCGCCGCGGTCCGGCGGGACCCGGCCAAGTACCTCGGCTTCGTCGAGGTCCACATCGAGCAGGGGCCGGTGCTGAACGAACTCGACCTGCCGCTCGGCGTCGTCACCTCGATCAACGGCAGCGTGCGCTTCCTCGGCGAAGTGACCGGCATGGCGAGCCACGCCGGCACGACACCGATGACGATGCGGCGCGACGCCGCGGCCGCGGTCGTCGAGCTCGCCGCGTTCCTCGAGAAGCGCGCCGGGGCGGTACCGAACCTGGTCGGCACGATGGGCATCCTCAACGTGCCGAACGGCTCGACCAACGTCGTGCCCGGGCGCTGCCAGTTCACGCTCGACATCCGCGCGACGACCGACGCCGTGCGCGACGCCTGCGCCCGCGACGTGCTCGCCGAACTCGCGGCGATCTGCGCGCGCCGCGGCGTGACCTACACGCTCGAGGAAACGATGCGCGCCGCTGCGGCCGCGAGCGCCCCCGACTGGCAGCAGCGCTGGGAGGACGCCGTCGCGGCGAGCGGCCTGCCGGTGCACCGCATGCCGAGCGGCGCCGGCCACGACGCGATGAAACTGCACGAGATCCTGCCGCAGGCGATGCTCTTCGTCCGTGGCGAGAACGGCGGCATCAGCCACAACCCGCTCGAGTCGAGCACCAGCGACGACATGCAGCTGGCCGTCGACGCCTTCTCGCATCTGCTCGACGGTCTGCGCCTCTCTTACGACTCCTCGTTCGTTCCCGCTTCCGCACCCACGCCATGACGCCTCATCAGCAACTCGACGCCTGGATCGACACCCATTTCGACGACGAAGTGCGCTTCCTCCAGGCGCTGGTGCAGGTGCCGACCGACACCCCGCCCGGCGACAACGCGCCGCACGCCGAGCGCACGGCCGAACTGCTGCAAGGCTTCGGCCTCCACGCCCAGAAGCACCCGGTGCCGGCCGACGCGGTCCGGGCGGCCGGCCTCGCCAGCATCACCAACCTGATCGTGCGGCGCCACTACGGCAGCGGGCCGACGATCGCGCTGAACGCGCACGGCGACGTCGTTCCGCCCGGCGACGGCTGGACGCACGGCGCCTACGGCGGCGAGGTCGTCGACGGCCGGCTCTACGGCCGCGCCTCCGCGGTCAGCAAGAGCGACTTCGCGACCTACACCTTCGCGGTGCGGGCGCTCGAATCGCTCGGCGCCGCGTGCAAGGGCTCGGTCGAACTCCATTTCACCTACGACGAGGAGTTCGGCGGCGAACTCGGGCCGGGCTGGCTGCTGCGCCAGGGGCTCACGAAACCCGACCTCCTCATCGCGGCGGGCTTCAGCTACCAGGTCGTGACCGCCCACAACGGCTGCCTGCAGATGGAGGTGACGGTGCACGGGAAGATGGCCCATGCCGCGATTCCCGCGACCGGCATCGACGCGTTGCAGGGTGCGGTCGCGATCCTGAACGCCCTCTACGCGCAGAACGCGCTCTACGGCCAGGTCACGTCGAAGGTCGAGGGCATCACCCACCCCTACCTCAACGTCGGCCGCATCGAGGGCGGAACGAACACCAACGTCGTGCCGGGCAAGGTCGTCTTCAAGCTCGACCGCCGGATGATCCCGGAGGAGAACCCGACCGAGGTCGAAGCGACGATCCGGCGGGTCATCGCCGACGCCGCGGCGTCGCAGCCCGGCATCACCGTCGAGATCAGGCGCCTGCTGCTCGCCCGCGCGCTGCAGCCGCTGCCGGGCAACCGGGCGCTCGTCGAAGCGCTGCAGCGGCACGGGCAAGCCATCTTCGGCGAACCGATCCCGACCTCCGGCACGCCGCTCTACACCGACGTGCGGCTCTACGGCGAAGCCGGCGTGCCGGCCGCGATCTACGGTGCCGGGCCGAGGACGGTCTACGAATCGAACGCCAAGCGCGCCGACGAACACCTGGTGCTCGAGGATCTGCGGGGCGCGACCAAGGTCGTCGCGCGAACCCTCTTCGATCTGCTGACGTAGGCGTCCGACGCGGGCCGCCCGGCCCGCTCGGGGTGCATCGGCTGCACGCAATTCGACCGCGAGCGATCGGCCGCCCTGCTGTCGGCGAGCGGTGCGGGGTCGCGCGCCCGGTATCGAGGCGAACTGCCCGGCCCGCCATTTGCTTAAAGCGCGATTTCGATTCTTGACGTAACTCCTCATTTCGCAAAGGCCGTTCCGATGACTTCTTCCGCTTCCGCCCGCGCCGCCCGCCTCGGTGCCGCGATCTGCCTCGGGTTGCTGGGCAGCACCGCTCACGCGCAGAGCGCCCTCAACCTCACCGGCACGCTGGACGCATTCGCGGGTTCGATGCGCATGGCCGGCGACGCCAAGCGGCTGAAGGTTCTGGGCAGCGGCGGCATGACCACCTCGTACTACGGCTTCACCGGCAGCGAAGACCTCGGCGGCGGCTTGAAGGCGACCTTCGCCCTGACCGCTTTCCTCCGCAACGACACCGGCGACTACGGTCGCTTCAACGGCGACCCGTACTTCGCCCGGGACGCCAACGTCGGCCTGGCCGGCGGCTTCGGCGCCGTGATCCTCGGCCGCGCCAAGTCGCCGAATTTCCTGCCCACGATCTTCGTCAACCCCTTCGGCGATTCGTTCACCTTCGCCCCGCTGGTCCTGCACGCGAACATCAACACCGCCAGCTGGGGCTTCGCGACCACCCCGTCTGACACCGGCTGGGGCAACTCGATCACCTACTCGACGCCGAGCTTCTTCCATGCGACGGCGAACCTGCAGTACCAGTTCGGCGAGCAATCGACGTCGAGCGGCACGTCGAGCAACCGCGGCAACCTCGGCGGCAACCTCCTGTACCTGAACGGGCCGGTGACGCTCGTCGCGTTCTACGAGAAGGATCAGGTGAGCAACCCGAATCCCTCGCTCTTCACCACCACCCTCAACGGCGTCACGACGCTCCTGACCCGCAAGGACTGGATGGTCGGCGGCGCCTACGACGCGGGCGTCGTCAAGGGGTTCGCGAGCTTCGGCCGCGCTTCGAGCGACCCGAGCACGACCGTCGCATCGACCACGTCGCTCGGCTTGAGCGTGCCGGTCGGCGTCGGCTTCGTGCTCGCCGGCGTCGCGCGCACCAAGGTCACCGGGGCGTTCGAGGGCAGGCGCACCACCAGCACGCTCGAGTACGACTACTTCCTGTCGAAGCGCACCGACCTCTACGCCGTCGCGATGCGCGACCAGGTCACCGACGTCTCCAGCGGGAACAGCGCCGCGCTGGGCGTGCGGCACCGCTTCTGACGGGTCGGGCGCCCGCCGTGGAAGGCGGAGCGACGATCGATCGTCGCGTCCGATGAGTCCGGCGCGGCGTGTGCGACCCGGCACCGAGGCCGCTCCCGGGCCGACGCCGCAGCAGCTCCTGTCGCTGAGCCTGCACGACCTGCAGCTGCTTGACCTGCTGCTGCGCGAAGGCAGCGTCACCCGCGCGGCCGAGCAGTCCGGGCAGACCCAGCCCGCGCTCAGCCGCCGGCTCCAGCGTCTGCGCGAGGTGCTCGGCGATCCCCTCCTGGTGCGCAGCGGCGCGCGCCTGGCACCGACCGAGCGCGGCGCCGCGTTGCGCGAGCCGCTGGCGGAGATCCTGGCGCAGCTGGCGCGACTGCAGGCGGGTGCCGAGTTCGATCCGGCACGGTCCGAGCGCAGCTTCGTGATCGCCTCGGCCGACAGCCTCGCGCCGACGTTCCTGCCGCAGCTGATCGCGCGGGTGATCGGGGCCGGCCCGCGGCTGAGCTGCCACGTCCGGCCGGTCGACCCGGCGTTCGACATCTCGCAGGCCCTCGACACCGGCGTGATCGACCTCGTCATCAGCAACGAGCCGCGCCCGCGCGAGGACTTGCGCACCGCCGCGCTCTACAGCGACGAGGTCGTCTGCATGATGCGCGAAGGCCATCCCTCGGCAGCGGACCGGCGGCTCACGCTGGCGCGCTACCTGCGCCTGCGGCACCTCGCGCCGCATGCCGCCGGGCCAGCGCGCGGCGGGCCGATCGATGGCGCGCTGACGCAGGCCGGCTACCCGCGGCGGATCAGCGCGACCTTGCCGGAGTTCAACCAGGTGCCGCTGCTGCTGACGCGTTCCGAGGACGGCATGTCGCTGTTCGACGCGGCCGGCGA
>CAZZWY010000360.1:0-4925 GCA_964657785.1 uncultured Acetobacteraceae bacterium | reverse complement strand
CGAAGGCTTCGAGCGGCGTGCCGTACTTGTCCATGTGGCGCTTGCCGGCGCCGCCGAAGTACCGCAGCGCCAGCGGCAGTTCGGGCATGCCGACGAGTTCGGCAGCCTCTCGGTCGAAATCCTCGAACGGGCTCGGCCTGTCGTTGAACACGGTGCCGAGTGCGCCCGGCTTCATCTGCTCGAAGCCGAGCGCGAGCACGCACTCCGCCGCGCCCGATTCGATCGCCTGGCGCGCGAGATAAAGCGCGGTCGAGCCGGTCGAGCAGTTGTTGTTGACGTTGAAGATCGGGATGCCGGTCATGCCCAGCCCATAGACCGCCTTCTGGCCGCTGGTCGAGTCGCCGTACACGTAGCCGACGTAGGCTTGCTGCAGCGCACCGAACTCGACGCCCGCATCCGCCAGCGCGAGCCGCCCGGCCGTCACCGCCATCGCGGGATACGGCTCGTTCGCGCCGGGCTTGACGAACGGGATCATGCCGACACCGGCAACGAACGCTTTGTGCGACATGGAATCCTTCAGTGAGCCGGCACGGGGCGCGTCAACATCTCGGCGCGAATGTCCTTCTTCATCACCTTGCCGACCTTGGAGCGCGGCAGGTCGGGCCAGACTTCGATCAGCTTCGGCGCCTTGACGCTGCCGATGCGCGCCTTGACGAATGCGACGATCTCGTCCGGCCGCACGCTGCGCCCGGCATGCAGTTGCAGCACCGCGACGACCTTCTCGCCCCACTTGTCGTCGGGCAGGCCGATGACCGCGCTGTCCTGCACATCCGGGTGCTGCATGAGCGCCTGCTCGACTTCGACCGAGTAGACGTTGAAGCCGCCGGTGATGATCATGTCCTTGGCGCGGTCGACGATGTAGAGAAAGCCGTCGGTGTCGATCCGGCCGATGTCGCCGGTGTGATGCCAGCCGAAACGACTGCTCTCTGCGGTTGCTGTCGCGTCGTTGTAGTAGCCCATCATCACGAGCGAGCTGCGCACCACGATCTCGCCGGTCTCGCCGGTCGGCAACAATTCGCCGTCGCTGTTCATCGTCGCCACCCGGACCAGCGGGCCGGGCCGGCCGGCCGACGCGAGCCGCTCGCGGGCGACCGAGCCATCGGTGTTGAAGTGATCCTTCGGCGACATCATCGAGATCATCATCGGCGCCTCGGTCTGGCCGAAGAGCTGCGCCATCACCGGGCCGATCTTCGTCAGCGCCTCCTCCAGGCGCGCGGCCGAGATCGGTGCGGCGCCGTACCAGAAGCACTGCAGCGAATCGAGCTTCGTCGTCGCGAGCTTCTCTTGCTGCAGCAGCATGTAGATCAAGGTCGGCGGCAGGAAGGTGTGCGTGACGCGGTGCCGCTCGATCAGCGCGAGGAAGTCGGCGAGATCGGGCTTCGGCATGATCACGACGCGCCCGCCGTGGGCCATCACCGGAAACGCCAGCACGCCGGCCGCGTGCGTCAGCGGTGCGAGCGCGAGATAGGTCGGGCGGCCGTCGAACGGGTAGCCCATCAGGGTCAAGGCCGACATCGTCTCGAGGTTGCGACCCGACAGCATCACGCCCTTGGGCTGGCCGGTCGTGCCGCCGGTGCCGGCGATCATCGCGAGGTCGTCGATCGGCGGAACGTCGACGGGCTCGTCGCCGACGCCTTCGACCCATTGCGCCCACGACGGTGCGAACGGCCAGGCCGAGTCGAGACCCACGAAGGCGCGCACCTTCGGCAACTGCGCGCGCATCTGCTCGACCATCGGTGCATACGCGCTGTGGAAGATCAGACAGCTGCAATCGAACGCGTCGAGCACGAAGCGGTTCTCGGACGCCTCGTTGCGCGGGTTCACCGGGCACCAGACCGCACCGGCGCGCGAGATGCCGAACACGCAGGCGAACGCCAGCGCGTCGTTGCTCGACAGCACCGCGACCTTGTCGCCCGCGCGGATCCCCGACCGCTGCAATGCACGCGCGACGCGGTGGCTGATGCGCTGCACGTCGGCGTACGACAGATCGGCCGTGCCCATCGTCAGGCACGGCGCGTTCTCGCCGAGCGACGCGCCCTTGTCCAGATAGTCGACGAGGCGCATCGCGATCTCAGTGGTGCACGGTCAGCACCGGCGCCTGCACCAGGCCAAAGCTGCGCAGCGCGCCGAGCAGTTCATGGTGCCCGAACGCCTGGCAACCCGACGCGAAGCCAACGCGTTTCGGCGCCTGCTGCAGCAGCGAGGCGGCCGCGAACGCCTGCAGCATGCCGGTCTGCTTGTAGTTGCAGTTGCCGAAGATCACGCAGTGCGCGCGCGCCAGCGGGCCCGAGGCATGCACCGAATCGACCGACTTGTTGATGCGCGGGTTCTCGCGCGGCGGCATCGTGTTCATCACGCTCGCGGCGGTTTGCGACAGCGCGGCGTAGCGGTCTTCGGCGTTCATTCCTTCGGTCGCCTTCAGCGCGGCTGCGACGATCTGCGGCACGCCCAGCATCAGCGGCTTGTTGAACACGCCGCCGAGCACCTTGACGTTCGAGACGCGAGGGTCCTTGCGGAACCAGACCGGGTGCGAGGTGCCGCCCCAGGGCAAGGCGAGCGCCGCCTCGTGCTGGCCCGGGATCGTCACGTTGTAGAGGCCGGCATCGGGCTGCCATTCGACGAACTTGTTCTGCTCGAGGAAGAAGGCCTTCGACGTGGCCGCGTTGACGAGGATGGTCTGCGTCGACGCGATCGTCGGGCTGCCGCCCCAGAACACCGCGATGTCGAGCGTGTCGAGGCCCGGCGTTTCCAGGCACAGCTGCGCGGCGATCTCGCCGGTCGTGTACATCTGCGCGAGGCCGGGCGAGAGCAGCAGGCCGGCGGCAGCGAACTTCGCGCCGTACTCGTCGTCGAGCGTGATCAGCCAGTCCTGCTCGCCGGTCGTGTCGGTGTAATGGCACTTCGCGGCCAGGCACGCCTGCACCACCTCGCGACCGTACTTCGAGAACGGGCCGACCATGTTGAGCACGACGGATGCGCCGCGGAACAGTTCGGTGAGCGCCTCGGCCGAGTGGATTACTTCGACGACTTCGTAGTCGGCCGTCTCGATGCCGGCCACGTTCGACTTCATCGCCGCGTGGATCTTCTCGCCGCTGCGCCCGGCGGCGATGAACGGGAGGCCGTACTCGCGCAGGTACTCGCACACGAGGCGCCCGGTGTAGCCGGAGGCGCCGTACACGACGACGGGTTTCTGGGTCTTGCTGCTCATGGTGGTCTCGTCCTTCTCGTGTTGATCCGCGATCACATGCCCATGCCGCCGTCGACCGGCAGGCCCGCGCCGGTGATGAAGCGCGCCGCATCGGAGCAGAGGAAAACGACCGCGTCGGCCATGTCGGCGACCTCGCCGAGGCGGCCGGCAGGCGTCTGCTCGATGATCGCGCCGACCGCCGCTTCGGGCGATGCGAACAGGCCCGCGGCGACCACGTCGGCCGCGAGCTTCATGCCCATCTCGGTCGGCACCAGACCCGGGTAGACGCAGTTCACGCGCACGCCGTAGCCGAGCTTGCCGGCCTCCATCGCGGCCACGCGCGTGAGGCGGTCGACCGCCGATTTGGTGGCCGAGTAGCCGGCGATCGCCGGGAACGCGATCGTCGCGGCGACCGACGAGATGTTGACCACCGCGCCGCCGCTCTTGCCATTGACAGCGGCCGCGCCGCCCGGCCGCATCGCGCGGAACGCGTGCTTGAGTCCGAGCGCGGTGCCGACGATGTTCACGTCGAGCATCTTGCGGAGTTGATCAGGGTCGATCTCGGACACCAGCGCAGTCACCTCGATGCCGGCGTTGTTGATCAGGATGTCGAAGCCGCCGAGCGTGTCGACCGTCGCCCGCACGGCGGCCTCCCAATCGGATTCCTTCGTCACGTCGAGCTGCACGAAGCCGGTCTTCGCGCCGGTGGCCGCGCCGATCTTGCCGGCCGCATCGCGGCCCAGCGACGTGAGCACATCGCCGATCATCACCGAGGCGCCGGCCGCTGCCAGCGCCTGCGCCATGCCTTCACCGAGGCCGCGCGCGCCCCCGGTGACCAGGGCCTTGCGGCCGGTCAGGTCGAATTTCGTCATTGCTTGTCTCCTGCTGATTTTGGACGCTCGTCAAGGAGCGCGAATCGATCGTAGGCGCCGCCTTGACGAGCGTCAAGAGTTTTTCTTGACAGCCGTCCCGTTCGCGGGTTTGCACCGAGAACACGTGCGCGGCGGCTGGCAGAGCACGTGGTCGCTCCCTACAATCGCGACATGGAAAAGCTCCCGCAAACCCGAGCCCGCGCTCGCGACGCCAAGTTCGCCGAACGCCGCGCCGAACTCGGCGAGGCCGCGCTGCAAACGCTCGGCGAGCTCGGCTACGCGCGTACCAGCCTGCGCGAGATCGCGCAGAACTCCGAGTTCTCGCACGGCGTGCTGCACTACTACTTCACCGACAAGGTCGACCTGATCTTGTGCAGCGTGCGCCAGTACAAGGCGCGCTGCGTGACCCGCTACGACGAGGTCACGGCCGTCTCGAGCAACTTCGACGATCTGCTGGACGGCTTCGCTTCAGCACTCGGCCAGACCGTGCGCGATGAAGCCCCGATGCACCGCCTCTGGTATGACCTGCGCTCGCAGTCGCTCTTCGAGGCGGCGTTTCGCGCCGAGGTGGCCGCGATCGACAAGAGCCTCGAGAAGATGATCTGGCGTGTGATCACGCGACTTTCGGAGCTCGCCGATGCGCCGGTGCGCGCGCCGAGCGAAGTGACCTACGCGATGCTCGACGGTGTCTTTCAGCACGGTCTGCTGAAGCACCTGGCGGGCGACAAGAAGGCGATCGGCGCGATGCAGTCGAACGTGCGGCTGGTCGTCAGGCAGTTGATCGATGCGCCGGTGGCGGCACCGGCGAAGAAGCGCAAGGCGGCCCTCGTGGCCGCGTGAGAGTCGATCCTCGATCTTTTCGGAGG
>CAZZWY010000359.1:0-4928 GCA_964657785.1 uncultured Acetobacteraceae bacterium | reverse complement strand
GCTGTGCCGGAAGCGGGAAAGCATGTTCACTGGCATCGCTTGCCCCTAAACTTGGAGATTATTCAAACCGGCCCGACCGCATCATGATCCGTATTGCCATCATCGACGACCATGCCATTGTCAGGGCGGGCCTAAAGCAGTTCTTCGCCGACCAGGTCGATCTGACGGTGGTCGCGGAGGCCTCGAACGGCCGGGAGGCACTCGACATCCTCCGCAAGGGCGAGGTCGACGTGATGCTGATGGACCTGTCGATGCCCGACCAGAGCGGGGTCGACGCGCTCGCGGCGATCAAGGCGCGGGCGCCGGACCTGCCGGTGCTGATCCTCTCCGGGTTTCCCGAGGAGCACTACGCGACGACGCTGCTGCGGCAGGGCGCGAGCGGCTACCTCAACAAGGAATGCGACCCGGAGGAGATCGTCAAGGCGATTCGCACCGTCTACCGGGGACGCAAGTACATCACCGCCGGGGTCGCCGAACTGCTTGCCGACGGCCTCTCCGGCGGGGGCGACAAACCGCCTCACGAGCACTTGTCGGAGCGCGAGTTCCAGGTGTTCCTGCGTCTGGCCAAAGGCGAGACGATCGGCCACATGGCCGACAGCATGTCACTGAGCGTGAAGACCGTCAGCACTTACCGCACCCGGGTGATGGAGAAGATGAACCTCGAGTCGAACAGCGACCTGACCTACTACGCGTTGAAGAACGGCTTGATCCAGTAGGTGCCCGGTGCGGCTGTCGGCTGCGGCATCTCACGCCTCGCTCGACGAGAGCGCGCCGAAGCCGGTATCGCCGCCGGCGAGCCGGCTGCAGTAGAGAATCAGCGCATCGATCTCGTTGGACTTGTCGAACACGCGGCTCGCGCCGAGATCCATGCATTTCTTCCGCATGTCGGGCGTTGCGTAGTTGCTCAGGACCACGAGCTGCATCGGTCGCTTCAGGTCGGCCGCCGCGCGCAGTACCCCGAGGCCGGAGCCGCTCTTCAAAAAGATGTCGACGATCAGCAGATCGACACGGGACTCGCGCTGGCCGAGCCAGCGCACTGCGGTGGGCTCGTCGTCCGCGGTGCCGACCACTTCCACCGGAGCAAGTTCTTCCAATGCCGCGACGAGATTTTCCCGGATCACGGGGCTGTCTTCAACGATGAAGGCTTTGAGTGGAGTCATGGGCAGGGCGGCTGATCGAGCGTCAGGGGTCCAGCACCGTCGTGGCGAGCGCTGGACCGTCGGAGGTCGCGGACGCGAGCCGCTTCTCACCGCCGTGAGAGTCTGCGCTGCTTCGCCGTTTGCCACAAACCCCGAAGCGCGCGCAAGACTGTCGGACGGCTCCTACGGTTCTTCACAGGCACCGATTCGTCGCCGCCGCAGCGGCTCGCGGGCCCTTGAAATCGTCCTTGCCGCCGTCGGTCTGTGGCTGGCTTTACTCGGTGCCGGCGCGCACGCGGCCGACCGTGTCGTCGTCGGCTCGAAGCGCTTCACCGAGTCGTATGTACTCGGCGAGATCGTTCGCCAGACACTCGAGGCGCAGGGCCGGGCGGCCGAGCATCGCCAGGGTCTCGGCAACACCGGCATCCTCGAGCAGGCGCTCGCCAACGGCTCGGTCGATGTCTACCCCGAGTACACCGGCACGATCGTGCGCGAGTTGCTGAAGCGGGACGGCAACCCCTCGCTCGCCGAACTCAACGTCTGGCTCGCGCCGCGCGGGCTCAAGGCGGCCGTGCCGCTCGGCTTCAACAACACCTACGCGCTCGCGATGCTCGAGTCACGGGCCCAGGCCCTCGGCATCGTGACCGTGTCGGATCTGCAGAAGCCCGCGGCGCAAGGGCTCGTGCTCGGCCTGTCGCACGAGTTCCTGGAACGCGGCGACGGCTGGCCCGCGCTCAAGGCGGCCTACCGGCTCGGGTTCGGCAGCGTCCAGGGGCTCGATCACGGCCTGGCCTACGACGCGGTCAAGGCGGGGCGCGTCGACCTGATCGACATCTACTCGACCGATGCGAAGGTCGGCCGCTACCGCCTGCGCGTGCTCGTCGACGACCGCGGCTTCTTTCCGAAGTACGACGCGGTGCTGCTGATGCGGGCGGGGCTGGATCAGGCGCCGCTGCGCGGCCTCGAGGGCCGGATCGACGCCACGACGATGATCGCGATGAACGCGGCGGTCGAGCTCGACGGCCAGAGCTTCGCCGAGGTCGCCCGACGCTTCGTCGCCGGCACCGTGGGTGCGGCGAATTCGGCGGCTCGGGCGCGCGCCGGCTTCGTCGACCGGCTCTTCGCTCCCGATGTCGGCCGCCTCGCGCTCCAGCATGTCGTGCTGGTCTTCGTGTCGCTCTTCGTCGCCATCCTGATCGGCGTGCCGCTCGGCATCGTCGCGTGGCGCTGGCCGCGCAGCGCCTCCGGGCTGCTCGGTGCCGTCGCGGTGCTGCAGACGATTCCGTCGCTCGCGCTGCTCGCCTTCCTGATCGCGCTGCTCGGCAGCATCGGCCTGGTGCCGGCGCTGGTGGCGCTGTGCTGCTACGCCCTGCTGCCGATCGTGCGAAACACCCACGCCGGACTGCAGGCGGTGCCCGCCGGTCTCTCGCAGGCGGCGTTGTCGCTCGGGCTGACGCCGGCGCAAAGCCTTCGGCACGTCCAGCTGCCGCTCGCCGCGCCGACCCTGCTCGCCGGGGTGAAGACCGCCGCCGTCATCAACGTCGGCACCGCGACCATGGCGGCGTTCATCGGCGCCGGCGGCTTCGGCGAGCGCATCGTCGCCGGTCTGGCGGTCAACGACACCGCGACGATGCTCGCCGGCGCCCTGCCGGCCGCGGCACTGGCCCTCCTCGTCCAGGGCGGCTTCGACCTCGCCGATCGCTGGTGGATGCGCGGGAGAGGCCCCGGCGCACCTTGACTGCGTCCGCTGCGACAATCCCCCGATGCCCTTCGACTGGATCCTGCTGGGGCTCGTGGCCCTCTTGTTCACGCTCACCGTCGCTCTCGCCGTCTGGCTCGTGGTGCGCCGCCCCGATGCGGGCCCGCTGGCGGCCCTCCATGCCGGCGTCGATCGCACCGAGCGCGTGTTGCGCGACGAAGTCGCCCGCAGCGCCACCGCGACGCGCCAGGAGCTCGCACTCGTGCTCGCGAATTTCCAGCAGACGCTGCTCGCCCAGCAGGGCGACGTCGCCCGCACGCAGAACGAACAGATCGACAGCTTCCGGGCCCAGCTCGCCGCGACGCAGCAGGCGCTCGCCGACACCCTGCGCGTCAGCATCCAGGCGCTGACCGAGCAGTCCCACGCCTCCCGCGAAGCGCAGGACAGCACGCTCGCCCGCACCGCCGAGCAGCAGGCGCTCGCGCTCAAGCGCTTCTCGGAGAGCCTGGGCGAGCAGCTGCGCACCCTGACCCAGGCGAACGACCAGCGGATGGGCGAGGTCCGCAGCACGGTCGAGGCGCGCCTGCTCGCGATTCAGCTCGACAACGAGAAGAAGCTCGAGCAGATGCGCGCGACCGTCGACGAGAAGCTCCACGCGACGCTCGAGCACCGCCTCGGCGAGAGCTTCAAGCAGGTCGCCGACCGTCTCGATCAGGTGCACAGCGGCCTCGGCGAGATGCGGATGCTGGCCAAGGACGTGGGCTCGCTCAACCGGGTGCTCAACAACGTGAAGACGCGCGGCATCTTCGGCGAGGTCCAGCTCGCCGGGCTGCTCGAGCAGGTCTTCACCCGGGAGCAGTACGCAACGAACGTCGAGACCGTGCCGGGCAGTGGGGCGCGGGTCGAATTCGCGATCCGGCTGCCGGGGCGCCGCGACGACGGTGCGCCGCTCTGGCTGCCGATCGACGCGAAATTTCCGCGCGAGGACTACGAGCGGCTGCTCGACGCCCAGGAAGCCGCGAACAAGGTCGAGGCCGAGATTGCGGGCCGGGCGATCGAGCTTCGCCTGCGCCACGAAGCCAAGAGCATCCGCGAGAAGTACGTCGCACCGCCCCACACGACTGAATTCGCGCTGCTCTTCCTGCCGACGGAAGGCCTCTACGCCGAAGCGCTGCGGCGGCCCGGCCTGATGGAGGCGCTGCAGCGCGATTTCCGCGTGACCCTGACCGGCCCGACGACGCTGCTCGCGACGCTCAGCAGCCTGCAGATGGGGTTTCGCACGCTGGCGCTCGAGAAACGGTCGGCGGAGGTGTGGGAGGTGCTCGGCGCGGTCAAGACCGAGTTCGCCAAGTTCGGCGACGTGCTGACGAAGACCAAGAAGAAGCTCGATGAGGCGAGCCACACGATCGAGGCGGCGCAGACGCGCAGCAACGTCATGGCACGCAAGCTGAAGACGGTCGAGGCGCTGTCGGAGGCGCGCACCGAGGATTTGTTGCCGAGCCTCGTCCTCGGTGCGGTCGAAGAGGAAGAGGGGTGAGCTCGCGCGGCGTCAGAACCGGATCGGCCCGGAGCTGACGGGCAGGCTCGGCAGCGTCGTGGGGAGATCGGCGGCCGTCGCGGCCGGCGTCGCGGGCTGCGGCGCGGCGCGGGCGACGAGCGGGGTCGGCGCCGGGTACTCGTAGTTGGCCGGCAGTCGCGACTCGCGCGGGTAGCCGGCGGCGTCGAGATAGGAGTTCCAGAGTTCGGGCGTGAGGCCGCGCAGCACCTGGCTGCCGATGCCGATCGTCGGCGCATCGCGCCCACCGGAAATTCGCTCCAGCGCGAGGACATCGTCCGGTGTCTGCACCTGGCGTTCCGCAAAGGGCACGCCGCGCTGGCGCAGCAGCTGGCGGGCGCTGGTGCAGGGAGCACAGTCGTCGGTGGTGACGTAGAGCGTGACCGGGAAGCGCCCGGTGGCCTGGCGCAGTTCGAGCGGCAGGCTGACTTCGGCGGGCGCCGGCGCGCCGGCCGTCAGCGAACTGACGCGGCTGTCGAGCGCATTCGTGCTCGGCCGGTCGGTGTAGGTCACCCTGCCGTCCGCGCCGATGACC
>CAZZWY010000358.1:0-4928 GCA_964657785.1 uncultured Acetobacteraceae bacterium | reverse complement strand
TCGCTCATCCAGGCGAACCGCCCGGCGGCGGCTTCGAAGCGCGGCGCGCAGCGGAAATAGATTGCCGCCGGGTCGACCGGCTCGCCGCGGAGCAGCCGCGCCATCGCCTCGGGCGGGCCGCTGCGCACGCCGGTGTTCTCGACGTAGAGGTGCTCGCCGGCCTCGGTCTGCAGCACGTAGCGCGCGTGCAGCGACGTGAAGCCGCCGGCGGCGACGGTCTGGAAATCGGCGCCGCCGGCGAGGACCTTCGCGGTCCAGCCGTCGACGAGGCCGACCGCCCGGCCGCCGACGATCGGGATCACCCGCCGCCGGCCGGCCGGTCCGACCTCGCCGACCTCGATCGGGGTGCCGACGTCGACCCAGAGATCGATGCACGGGCGCAGCGCCGGCGTCGGCAGGCCGGTCGACATCGGCGCCCCGGCTTCGCTCATTTCACGAGTTTCCAGGCGCCGTTCTCGATCCGCACCAGCACCTGCGAGCGGGCGTCGACGCCGTTGTGGTCGGCGGGGGTCATGGTGAAGACCGCTTCGGCCGTGACGACGTCCTTCATGCCTTCGAGCGCCTGGCGCAGCGCGGCGCGGAATTCCGGCGTGCCGGGCGCGGCCGACTTCAGCGCCTGCGGGATCGTCGCGTCGAGCCAGAGGTAGGCGGTCCACGCCGAGGCGCCGAAGAGCGAGCGCGAGTTGGCACCGTGGGCCGTCTCGTAGCGGCGCAGGTAGTCGAGCGCGGGCTTGCGGCTCGGGTTGGACTCGGGCAGTTGCTCGGCGACGAGCACCGGCGCGACGGTCATGAAGGCGCCGTCCAGGTCCTTGCCGCCGACGCGCAGGAAATCGGCATTCGCGACGCCCTGGGTCTGGTAGACCTTGCCGCGGTAGCCGCGCCGCCCGAGCTCGATCTGCGGCAGCGCACCCGGCGTGCCGGCGCTGAAAATGTAGACGGCATCGGGGTGGGCCGAGGTCAGCTTGAGCACCTGGGACGTCACGCTCGAATCGGTCTGCGCGTACTTCTCGGTCGCGAGGATCTTGATGCCGCGCGCCGGCGCCAGCGTGTTGAGCGCCTTCAGGAAGCCCTCGCCGTAGCTCGTCGTGATGCCGATCGACGCGACCGTCTTCACGCCGTTCGCCACCATGTGGTCGAGCGCGCGTTCGACGGCGACGCTCTCGGGCGGCGACATCTTGAACGCCCAGGTGCGCGGCCCGTCCTGCGGCTGGACGATCGCGCCGCCGCCGCCGAGCGAGACGATCGGCGTCTTCGCCGCCGCCGCCTGCTCGAGCGCGGCGAGCGAGGTCGGCGTGAGCGACGGGCCGACGATCACGTCGACCTTGTCCTCGTTGACGAGCCGGGCGGCGTTCTTGGCGGCGATCGTCGGGTCGGTCTCGTCGTTGAGGACGGTGACGACGACCTTCTGCCCGCCGATCTCGCCCGGCCAGAGCTTCACGGTCTTCTCCGCCGGGATGCCGAGCGACGCGCCGGGGCCGGTGAGCGAGAGGATGACGCCGATGCGGACGTCGGCGAGCGCCGGGGCCGCGAGCAGGCCGAGAAGCAGGCCGGCCGCGAGAACGCGAACGAGGTGGCGGAAGCGGTCCGGCAAGGTCATGGGAGGGTTCAGGGAGCGAGGGAGGGGCCGTCAGGGCGACGCCACCGACGCGAGCCGGCGCAGCACCTGCGTCACGATGTCGTTCTGCATCGCGCGGTAGAGGAAGGCCTCCTCCTGTTCCTTGCCGAGCGCGGCGCTTTCGGTGTAGCTCATGTCGCGGGTGAGCAGCAGCTCGGTCGTCGGGATCAGGACCCGGCCGTCGACCGCCCCGAGACGATAGCTGAAGCGCTCGCGCAACTGGAATTCGGTCACCTGGCCGGCCGCACCGCTCGCGACGACGCTGCGTTCGCGGGCGTCGAGCAGCACCTCGAGCACGACCTGCGCCTGCGCCAGGCTGTCGACGACGTGCGTCGTCGTGCTCGCGTCGATGCTCGCGCGCAGCTGGTCGCCGAGCGGCGAGCGCGACGGAAAACCGGCGAGCTGGATGGTGCGAAAGCGGAGTGTCGGCGCCCGCCGCAGCTCGAAGCCGCAGCCGCCAACCGACCCGAGCAGCGCGGCGCCCGCCACGAGCCCCGCCAAACCGAGGACGGCATCGCGGCGCGACCGCAGCACCGGTCGCTTCGGAGGCCGCGACCATTTCATGGTTCGCACCACCGGCGCGCCTCCGAGGTCGAGTCGCCTGCGTTGCGCCACTTCTTACACGACCACATTGACGAGCCGGCCCGGCACGATGACCACCTTCTTCGGCCGCTTGCCTTCGGAGAAGCGGATGACCTCCGCGCTCTGCAGCGCCGCGGCCTCGATCGCCTGCTTGCCAGCGTCGGCGGCAACCTTGATCGACCCGCGCAGCTTGCCGTTGACCTGCAGCATCAGCTCGACCTCGGCGCGCAGCAGGGCGCCCTCGTCGACCTCGGGCCAGGGCGCGTCGAGCAGGTCGCCGCGACGGGCCGCGAAGCCGAGCTGCTGCCAGAGCTGCCAGGTGGTGTGCGGACACGCCGGGTAGAGCACCCGCAGCAGGATGCCGAAACCCTCGCGCACCGCCGCGCTCGCGGCGTCGCCCTTGAAGCCTTCGAGCGCGTTCAGGAGCTTCATCGCCCCGGAGATCACGGTGTTGTACTGAAGGCGGTCGTAGTCGTAGCTGATCTGGCGCAGCAGCCCGTGGATCTCGAAGCGCAGGTCCCCGGTCATCGCATCGGGCGCGGAGGGCGTCGACTCGACCCGGAGCGCCTCGGCCCGCCGCGCGGCGAACTGCCAGAGGCGGCGCAGGAAGCGGCTCGCGCCCTCGACGCCGGCATCGTTCCATTCGAGCGACTGCTCGGGCGGCGAGGCGAACATGACGAAGAGGCGGGCGGTGTCGGCGCCGTAGCGGTCGATCAGGTCCTGCGGGTCGATGCCGTTGCGTTCGGTCTTGCCCATCTTCAGCACGCCGCGGTAGTCGACGGGCGCGCCGTCGGTCCAGCGGCCGCCGACGACGCGTCCGCTCGGGTCGTGCTCGGGCGTGACCTCGTCGGGCGGGAAGTAGTCGATGCCGCCCGAGGCGCCGGTGCGCGACCAGACGTGGTTGAGCACCATCCCCTGGGTCAGCAGCTTCGAGAAGGGCTCGTCGAAGGCCACGAGCTTCAGGTCGCGCATCGCCTTGGTCCAGAAGCGCGCGTAGAGCAGGTGCAGGATCGCATGCTCGATGCCGCCGATGTACTGGTCCATCGGCATCCAGTGCGCCGTGCCGGCGCCGACCATCGCGGTGGAAAGCGTCGGGTCGCAGTAGCGCATGAAGTACCACGAGCTGTCGACGAAGGTGTCCATCGTGTCGGTCTCGCGCCGGGCGGGGCGACCGCACTTCGGGCAGGCGACGTTCAGGAACGCTGCCGAGTGGAGCAGCGGGTTGCTGCTGCCATCGGGGATCAGGTCTTCGGGCAGGACGACCGGCAGGTCGGTCTCGGGCACCGGCACGACGCCGCACCCCGGGGTGCCTCCGGACTCCGTCGACCCGTCGCAATGGATGATCGGGATCGGCGTGCCCCAATAGCGCTGCCGGCTGACGCCCCAGTCGCGCAGGCGCCAGGTCGTCTTCTTGGCGCCCAGCTCCTTGTGCGCGAGCGCCGCGGCGATCGCATCGACGGCGTCGGTGAACCCCATGCCGCTGTAGACGTCGGAATTGATCGTCACCGCGCGCTCGCCGCTCGGGTCCTTCAGCGCGTACCAGTCCTGCCAGCGGTCGTAGTCGAAGTGCGGCTCGCCGTCGACGTGGACCACCTGGAGGATGTCGAGGTCGTACTTCTTCGCGAAGGCGAAATCGCGCTCGTCGTGGCCCGGCACGCCCATCACCGCCCCGTCGCCGTAGGCCATCAGCACGTAATTGCCGATCCAGACCGGCACCGCCTCGTGCGTCAGCGGGTGCTCCACGAAGAGGCCGGTCGCGATGCCTTTCTTCTCCTGCGTCGCGAGCTCGGCCTCGGTCGTGCCGCCGGCCTGCGCCTCGGTGATGAACGCGGCGACGGCCGGATCGACGCTGGCGGCGTGGAGCGCGAGCGGGTGTTCGGGGGCGACGGCACAGAAGGTCACGCCCATCAACGTGTCGACGCGGGTCGTGAAGACCCAGAGCCGGCCGTCGCCGATCAGCGCGCCGTCGGCGGAACGGATCGCATGGGGAAAGGCGAAGCGCACGCCCTGGCTCTTGCCGAGCCAGTTGACCTGCATCACCTTGACGCGCTCCGGCCAGCCGGGAAGCTGGGTGTCGAGGTGCTCGAGGAGTTCCTCGGCGTAGTCGGTGATCTTCAGGTAGTAGCCGGGGATCTCGCGCTTCTCGATCGGCGCCCCGCTCCGCCAGCCGCGCCCGTCGACGACCTGTTCGTTGGCGAGCACGGTCTGGTCGACCGGGTCCCAGTTGACGACCTGGGTGCGCCGCTCGGCGATGCCCGCGTCCAGCAGCTTCAGGAAGAACCACTGGTTCCAGCGGTAATAGTCGGGCGAGCAGGTCGTGACCTCGCGCGACCAGTCGATCGCCAGGCCCATCGCCTGCATCTGCGCCTTCATGTGGGCGATGTTGTCGCGCGTCCACTTCGCCGGCGGCACGCCGTTTTTCATCGCCGCGTTCTCGGCCGGCAGGCCGAAGGCGTCCCAGCCCATCGGCATCAGCACGTTCATGCCCTTCATGCGCAGATGGCGCGCGAGCATGTCGTTGATGGTGTAGTTGCGCACGTGGCCCATGTGCAGCCGGCCCGAGGGGTACGGCAGCATCGAGCAGGCGTAGAACTTCGGCCGGCTGGCGTCCTCGACGACCCGGTAGGCGTCGGCCGCGGCCCATGCTGCCTGCGCGGAACGCTCGATCTCGTCGGGGTGGAAGTCGGGGTTCATGGGGACGCGCCGGGCGCTGCGGGGGGATGCCGAGATT
>CAZZWY010000357.1:0-4929 GCA_964657785.1 uncultured Acetobacteraceae bacterium | reverse complement strand
CAGCCGTTGCCGGCGAGCCAGGCGCCGAGGTAGTGGATGCCGACGTTGATGTTCATCTTCAAACCGGCCTCGGTGATCGGTGTCTCGGGCCTGAAGTTCAGCAGGTCGGCGGCGCTGACCTGCACGTCGGGCCGCTGCTTCTCGAACTGGTTCGGCTTGTCGCCGAGCACCTTGATGAATTCCTCCATCGCCGGGGCGACCAGCCCGGGGTGCGCCACCCAGCCGCCGTCGTAGCCGTCCTGCGCCGCCTTGCTCTTGTCGGCGCGCACGGCGTTCATCGCCCGGTCGTTCAGCTCGGGGTTGTTCTTGACCGGGATCTGCGCGTTCATGCCGCCGATCGCCGGGGCGCCGCGGTGGTGGCAGGTCTTCAGCAGCAGCTGCGCGTACGAATCCATGAACGGCACGCGCATCGTGATCTGGCTGCGGTCGGCGAGGCAGAAGTCCTGGTTCAGCTTGAACTTCTTGATGCACGAGAAGATGTAGTCCCAGCGGCCGGCGTTGAGCCCGGCGCTGTGCTCGCGCAGCTCGTAGAGGATTTCGTCCATTTCGAACGCGGCGTTGATCGTCTCGATCAGCACCGTCGCCTTGACCGTGCCCTGCGGCAGGCCGAGCGCCTCCTGCGTCGCGACGAACACGTCGTTCCAGAGCCGCGCCTCGAGGTGGCTTTCCATCTTCGGCAGGTAGAAGTACGGGCCGGCGCCGCGGGCCAACTGCTCCTTGGCGTTGTGGAACATGAAGAGCGCGAAGTCGAAGATCCCGCCGGAGACCCGGGCGCCGTCGACGAGCACGTGCTTTTCGTCCAGGTGCCAGCCGCGCGGCCGCACCTGCAGCACGGCGATCTTGTCGCCCAGCTTGTAGCTCTTGCCGTTCTGCTCGAGCGAGAGCGTCCTGCGGATCGCCTGGCCGAGGTTGATCTGGCCCTGGACCTGGTTCGACCAGCTCGGGGCATTGCTGTCCTCGAAGTCGGTCATGTAGGAATCGGCGCCGGAATTGAAGGCGTTGATCACCATCTTGGCGTCGACCGGCCCGGTGATCTCGACCCGGCGCAGGTGCAGCGCCTTCGGCACGGGTGCGATCTTCCAGTCACCGTCGCGGACCGACTTCGTCTCGGGCAGGAAATCGAGCGTGCCGCCGGCATCGAGGGCCCGAGCGCGTTCGACGCGGGCGGCGAGCAGTTCCTGGCGCCGCGCCTCGAACGCACGGTGCAGCCTGGCCACCAGCTCGAGCGCCGGCAGGGTCAGGATGGTCTCGAAGCCGGGCAGCACCGGCGCGTTGATCTGCAGGCCCTGGGGCAGGGAAAGGCTCATGAAAGCTCCGTAGCGGGACGATGGGGAGGCAACGATTGTCCACTCCCGCCGCGGCGGGCCGGGCTCCTAGGCGTTCGCGTCGGCCACGCACTTCTTCAGGAAGCTCGCCCTGGCGGCACCGGCGAGCTTCTTGTCGGTCGCCTTGGCGTCGCAGGCCACCGCGGGGTTCACGCCGGCTTCGCGCTGGCACTTCTTGATGAAGCTCGCCTTCGCGGCGCCCGAGAGCTTCTTGTCGGCGGCCTGCGAATCGCAAACGCTCGCGTTCGGCGCCGCGGCGGCCTGGTCGGCGGTGCACTTCTTCAGGAAGCTCGCCTTCGCGGCGCCGGCGAGCTTCTTGTCGACCGCCTGCGAGTCGCAGGTCGCGCCGCCCTGGGTGGAGACGGCGGTGTCGGCGGCGTGGGCGGCGCCGAGTCCGGCGAGCGACAGGGCAAAAGCGGCGATCAGGTGCTTCATGGCGTTTTCTCTCGGGTGAGGTGCCGAGGCGGAGTGGCTCGAGCGGGTCGCTGCGATTGAATCACGCGGCCCGAGGCCCGGCAAGCGCGTCGATGTGCGCGGGCGGGCAGGATGGGCGCCTCGCAGCCCGTGAGCTCCCCGAGATCACCTGCCGATGCGGCACCTCAGCCGTGAAGGCCCACCTTGCGCAACACCTGGCCGAACGCCGCCGGGTCGTGCAGCGCGACGAACGCCACCCCGGCGAGCGCGCCGCCCAGGTGGGCGTCGTGGTTGACGCCGCCGAGGCGCTGGCGAGCCGCATAGACGGTGAACGCCAGGTAGCAGACGGCGAAGACCGGAGCCGGGATCGGCACCGGGATCGGCAGGACGAAGATCGACTGCGAGGGCGTGTAGACGATCGATGCGAACAGCACCGCCATGATGGCACCGGAGGCGCCGAGGGTCCGGTAGCCTGGGTCTCGTCGGTGCCGGAACCAGGTGGTCAGATCGCCGACGAAGAGGCCGAAGAAGTAGAGCTGGAGGAACGCTCTGGTGCCGATCGACCGCTCGAGGGCGAAACCGAAGGCCCAGAAACTGACGCCGTTGAAGATCAGGTGCGGCAGGTCGGCATGGAGAAAGGCGCTCGTGAGCAGGGTGGCGTACTCGCTTCGCGGCACCAGCGAGTACGGCCTGAGCATCCCCCGCTCGATCCATCGCGGCGCGGCCAGCAAGGTGAACGCACCGATCGCGACGATCGCCGCGAGGATGAGGCTCGCGGCCGGGCTCTCCGTCAGCAACGTTCGAAGCGGGTTCACGGGGAGGTTCCGTCCGGGAAAGGGGGCGCGGCAGGCCCGCGCGGGCCGTCAGCCTACATAATTCGCCGCGGATGCGCGAGCGCCTCGTGCGCCGCGTGCAGCCGGCGCACCAGCACCCGGATGAACGCCGCGTCGAAGAGATGGCGGCAGTTGGGGCTCACCTGCACCAGCGTCTCGGGCGTGAAGGAGATCGTCGTCGCCGGCTCGGTGACGACGACGTCGGTGCTGTGGCGTTTGAGTTCCGGGCTGGGCGCGAGGTAGGCCATCTCGCCGACGGACGTGCCCGCGCCGAGCTGCGCGACCTTGCTGCCGTCGCGGAACACCTCGACCTGCCCCTGCGCGATGATGTGAAAGCTCCCGCCGGTTTCGCCCTTGCTGTAGAGCGCATGCCCGAAATGGAAGCGCTGCCAGCGCGCCCGGTGCACCACCTCCCAGAGTTCGACATCGCCGAAGCCGGAGAAGAAGTCGAGCGTTCGGAGCAGGTTGAAGCGTTCGGAGTCGAGCACGCCCTGGAGCTGCCCGCGCGGCACCTGCTGGTTGGTGATGAGCGACGACAGCGCCTGGGCGAATTCGTCCCAGTCGGCGAAGCGCTGCGCCGGGTTCTTCGCGAGGGCGCGTTGCACGACCGCATCGAGCGCCTCGGTCACGCCCGCCCGCAGGCCGCACAGCGACTGCGGCTGCTGGTGGTAGATCTGGTTCATCATGGCCGATTGCATTTGCACGTCGAACGGCGGGCGGCCGGCGACCAGGTGGTAGAGGACGGCGCCGAGCGAGTACATGTCGGCGCGGCAGTCGAGCGTGCCGCCATCGAGTTGCTCCGGCGCCATGTAGGCGAGCGAGCCGACGCGGTAGACCTGGGTCACGTCCGACGTCAGATTCAGCACGCTGCCGAAGTCGCTGATCTTGACGTCGGTGATCGTGCCGCCGCTCAGCACCACGAGCAGGTTCGCCGGCTTCACGTCGCGATGGATGAGGCCCTGGCGGTAGACGAAGCCGAGGGCCATCGCGCACTTGAAGCCGATTTCGACGATGAGCTCGAGCGAGAGGAGCTGGTCCGACCGACAGAACGGGCGCAGGGTGCTGCCCGGCACGTGCTCCATCACCAGGTAGGGCGCGATCGGGTCGGCGACGGCGTCGTAGATCTGCGCGATGTTCGGATGGTTGAGACGGCCGACGAGCGCGGCCTCGGCCGCGAAGAAGCGCTCGCTGAATCGGCCGCTGAACGAATCGTCGGCATCGGTCGCCCGGACGCGCTTGATGGCGACGTCGATGCCGCGGAAATCGTCGTGGCAGAGGAAGACCTCGGCCGTCGCCCCTTCTCCGAGGCGCTTTTTCACCCGGTACTTGCCAATCGTCGCCGGCAGTTCGGCGCCGCCTTGCGAGCCGGATCGGCGGCCGGAAATCGATGAGCTGGACATGTCGGGAGGGCGGGTGTCGGTCGTGACATCTTCCCGCGCCACCGCACCGGCGAAGCGCTGAACAGGGGCGCGATCGGGGCCCTTTCCACGCCCCTCGGCGCGCCGCAAGGCCGCCCCGCCCGGCACGGCACCGTGGCCCCTCCCCCGTAGAATCGGCTGCATGATCCAAGTCAAGCACGACCTGCTGAGAGCGCTCGCCGCGGCGATCGAGGCAGTGGCGCCGGGGGCATCGATCGTCGCGGCGTTCGAGCTGCCGAAGCAGGCCGGGCACGGCGACCTGGCCTGCACCGCGGCGATGCCGCTCGCCAAATCGCAGAAGAAGAACCCGCGCGAACTCGCCGCGGCGCTGGTCGCGGCGCTGCAGCGCGAACCCGCCGTCGAGCGTTGGGTCGAGGCGCTCGAGATCGCCGGCCCCGGCTTCATCAACCTGCGGCTGAGGGCGGCGGCGAAGCAGGCGGTGGTCGCCGAGGTGCTCGAGGCCGGCGACCGCTTCGGCCGGCAGCCGGCCCAGGCGGGGCGGGTGCTGGTGGAGTACGTCTCGGCGAACCCGACCGGCCCGCTGCACGTCGGCCATGCGCGCCAGGCCGCGCTCGGCGACGCGCTGTGCAACCTCTTCGAGACGCAGGGCTGGGAGGTGACCCGCGAGTTCTATTACAACGACGCCGGGGTGCAGATCGCGACGCTCGCCGCCTCGGTGCAGGCGCGGATGGCCGGCCTCGCGCCCGGCGACGCCGGCTGGCCCGAGACGGCTTACAACGGCGACTACATCGCCGACATCGCCGCCGATTTCCGCGCCGGCAAGACCGTCAGCGCCGACGACCGCACGTTCACCGCCTCGGGCGACCCGGCCGATCTCGACGGCATCCGCCAGTTCGCGGTCGCCTACCTCCGGCATGAGCAGGACCTCGACCTGCAGGCCTTCGGCGTGCGTTTCGACCGCTACTTTCTCGAATCGAG
>CAZZWY010000356.1:0-4929 GCA_964657785.1 uncultured Acetobacteraceae bacterium | reverse complement strand
AGCTGATCAACCCGATCGCGATGGAAGAGGGCCTGCGCTTTGCGATCCGCGAAGGGGGCCGCACCGTCGGGGCGGGGGTGGTGGCGAAGATCATCGCTTGATTGAAAGGTAATCGAAGGGGCGTAGCTCAATTGGCAGAGCGCTGGTCTCCAAAACCAGAGGTTGGGGGTTCGATGCCCTCCGCCCCTGCCACGACAGGCCGCAATCGGGTCTGACGCTGGCCTTATCTCTCCAGCCCGCGACGTCGACTTCGAGCGACTGCGGGCTTTGCTCTTGGCGGGCTCGACGCGTTGAATCGCGGCGAGCACGTCGAACCGAACTGTCAAGCATGGCGAATCCACCTCCTGTCGAAACGATCGCAACCGGCGCCGACAAAGCCAAGCTCGGCGTTGCGGCGGTGCTCGTCGTCGTCTCGGTCGTCGTCTTCTATGCCCTCGGCAAGCAGGATCTGTGGCTGCGCGTTGCGGCGTTGATCGTGCTGCTGGCGCTCGCCGTCGGTGCGTTCTTCACCTCGGAGCAGGGCAAGCAGCTGATCGCTTATGGGCGGGATTCGGTCAAAGAGGTCAAGAAGGTCGTCTGGCCGACGCGCAAGGAGGCCGGGCAGATGACGTTCTACGTCTTCGCGTTCGTCTTCATCATGGCCCTTTTTCTGTTCCTCACCGACAAGACGCTCGAGTGGGTGCTCTACGACCTGATCCTGGGCTGGAAGCGCTGAGCGCCGACCCCCTCGACCCGTGCACAAGGAACGTCTGCAATGACCGAAGAACTCAACACTCCCGATGCGGCGGCCATCGCTCCCGCCGGCAACAAGCGCTGGTACGTCGTGCACGCGTACTCGGGCATGGAAAAGGCGGTCGAACGCAATCTGCGGGAACGGATCGACCGTTCGGAGCTGCAGGGGAAATTCGGTCGCATCCTCGTGCCCATGGAAGAAGTGGTGGAGCTCAAGAACGGCAAGAAGTCGGTCACCGAGCGGCGCTTCTTTCCCGGCTACGTGCTGGTCGAGATGGAGATGGGCGACGACACCTGGCACCTCGTGAAGCACACCGGCAAGGTCACTGGCTTCGTCGGCGGGGCCAAGAACCGACCATCGCCGATCTCCGAGGCCGAAGTGCTGAAGATCGTTCACCAGATGCAGGAAGGCGTCGAGAAGCCGCGTCCGAAGGTGCAGTGGGAGGTGGGCGAGCTGGTCCGGATCAAGGAGGGCCCGTTCACCGATTTCAACGGCGCGGTCGAGGACGTCAACTACGACAAGTCGAAGGTCCGCGTCTCCGTCACGATTTTCGGCCGGGCGACGCCCGTCGAGCTCGATTTCGCGCAGGTCGAAAAGGTCTGATGCGGCGGTCCGTCAAAGCATTCTCTGAGGCAAGAGCCTGACTTTGAGCGCCCTGCGGATGGGGCGCGGTGTCGCGAGGCGCCTCTTCATCCGCCGTTGCTGCCGGTGACGTGATACCGGCGCGAGGAGCCAAGGTAGTCGTCCGCAAGGACGGTCGAACCCCTGGCGTTTGAACTCACGGCCCGTCGCCTCGGCGGTCGGGCTGACCTGGAGTAGAAAAGATGGCAAAGAAAATCGTCGGCTTGATCAAGCTGCAAGTCCCCGCGGGCAAGGCAAACCCTTCCCCCCCGATCGGCCCGGCCCTCGGCCAGCGCGGTCTCAACATCATGGAGTTCTGCAAGGCGTTCAACGCCCAGACCTCCGGCATGGAGCCCGGCCTGGTCCTGCCGGTCGTCATCACGGCGTTCGCCGACAAGTCGTTCACGTTCGTGATGAAGAGCCCGCCGGCGTCGGTGCTCATCAAGAAGGCATTGAAGCTCGACAAGGGCTCGGCCAAGCCGCACACCGACAAGGTCGGCAAGCTGACGCGTGCGCAGGCCGAAGAGATCGCCAAGACCAAGATCAAGGACCTCACCGGCGCCGACCTCGACGCCGCCGTCCGCACCGTCGCCGGCACGGCCCGCTCGATGGGCATCACCGTGGAAGGAGTGGTCTGACATGGCCAAGCTGACGAAACGCCAGAAGGCCCTGGCCGGCAAGGTCGATACCACGAAGCTCTACGCGCTCGAGAGCGCGCTCTCGCTGGTCAAGGAGTGCGCGACCGCCAAGTTCGATGAGTCGATCGACGTCGCGGTGCAGCTCGGCATCGACGCGAAGAAGTCCGACCAGGTCGTTCGCGGCGCGGTCGTGATGCCGCACGGCACCGGCAAGACCAAGCGCGTCGCGGTGTTCGCGCAAGGTGCGAAGGCCGACGACGCACGCGCTGCCGGCGCCGACGTGGTGGGCATGGAAGACCTCGCCGAGCAGATCAAGGGCGGCAACCTCAACTTCGACGTCGTCATCGCCTCGCCCGACACGATGCGCGTCGTCGGGACGCTCGGCCAGATCCTCGGGCCGCGCGGCCTGATGCCCAACCCGAAGGTGGGCACCGTGACCCCGGACGTGGCGCAGGCCGTGCGCAACGCCAAGGCCGGTCAGGTGCAGTTCCGCGTCGACAAGGGCGGGATCATCCACGGCACGATCGGCCGCCGCTCGTTCGACGATGACAAGCTGGTCGGCAACCTGCGCGCACTGATCGACGCGCTGAACAAGGCCAAGCCGGCGTCGAGCAAGGGGATCTACCTGCGCAAGGTGGCGCTCTCGTCGACGATGGGCATCGGTGCGCGGATCGAAATCGCGTCGATCAACGCGGCACCGGTCACGGCGGCTTGAGGAGTCAAGACAGAACGGCCGGCGCGTGTCTGCGCCGGCCGACGGAGCGTGGTGGGCTGGGTGCGGGGGCGACTCCGTGCGCAGGTCATCCAAGACCGCTGGTGTGGCCTGAGAAGGTCGCTTAATCGAGAGTCGCCGGGCGAAACCGATTCGCTTGCGGGCTCGACGCCAGCGCAGATGGCGGTCCCACCGAAATGGAATTCCGGTTCCGGATCGGGTGGTCGCTGAAACGAAGCGTGTTCCGAGGCGGGTGACCGCCGACGAACGCATTGTTGTGAGGAGCAGACCTTGAGTCTCAACAAGAGCGAGAAGCAGACCGTTGTCGCCGACGTGGCCGCCCAGGTGGCGCGTTCACAGACGCTGGCGCTGGCTGAATACCGTGGCCTCACCGTGGCTCATCTCGACGGATTGCGCAAGACGGCGCGCGAGAAGGGTGTGTATCTTCACGTCTTGAAGAACACCCTGGCTCGACGCGCGGTCGCGGGCACGCCGTTCGAGGTGGCCTCGGAGAGCATGGTCGGTCCGCTGATCTACGGTTTTTCCGAAGATGCAGTGGCCGCGGCGAAGGTTCTTTCGGACTTCGCGAAAACCAACGACAAGCTGGTGGTCAAAGGCGGCGCCTACGCAGGCAAGGCCCTGAGCGCCGAGGGTGTGACGTCGTTGGCCTCGATTCCGACGAAGGAAGTCCTGCTGGCCCAGCTGCTCGGGCTGATGCAGTCGCCGGTCTCGCGCATCGCCCGCGTGCTCGCGGCGATCGCCGAGAAGCGGGGCGAGGCGGCACCCGCGGCCGAGGCCGCAGCGGGCGCCGAGGCGCCTGCCGAGGCCGCGCCGGCCGCCTGAACGATCTGAACCTCAATCATCCTGAACTGGAAATCAAAAATGGCATTCGATAAAGACGCATTCCTGACCGCCCTCGACAGCATGTCGGTCATGGACCTCAACGACCTGGTCAAGGCGATCGAAACGAAGTTCGGCGTCTCCGCTGCCGCGATGTCGGCACCGGCCGCCGGCGGCGGTGGCGCAGCGGCTGCGGTCGTCGAGGAGCAGACCGAATTCAACGTCATGCTGCTCGAGGCTGGCGCCCAGAAGGTGCAGGTCATCAAGGCGGTTCGCGAGCTGACGGGCCTTGGACTCAAGGAAGCCAAGGACATGGTCGACGGCGCTCCGAAGGCCGTCAAGGAAGCGGTCTCCAAGGCCGATGCCGAGGCGGCCCTCAAGAAGCTGGTGGACGCCGGCGCGAAGGCGGAAATCAAGTAAGCCGGCGAAGTGCGAGTCGGGGGACTGCCCCGCTGACTCGAGAGGCGGGAAGCCGTGCCGGCTTCCCGTCTTTTCGGCGCTTCCGTACGGGATGACCCTATGAACGCAGTTGAAAGCGTCGCGTAGGACAATACGCGGTTCTTCCAAGTGATTTCGAAAGCTCTCTGATCCGACTGCAGAGAGCGGGTTTGGTCGGACTCCGGTGCAACGCCGGGGTTGTCCGCCAGCGGTTGGTAGTGGCCAACCACCAAGCTTCGAGCCGCCTTTACTTCGCTGCGATCACCGCTGTGACCGGCCGAAGACGGGGCTCGCAAGACAGTCGTTGACGGAGACCGCGCCTGGCTGGGCCGGTGTCCTGAGACGGAGTGGAAATAGACCTATGGCGCAGCAAGCAACCCCCTACAGCTATACCGAGCGCAAGCGGATCCGCAAGAGCTTCGGTAAACGCGAGAGTGTTCTCAACGTTCCGTACCTGCTCACCATGCAGAAGGAATCGTACGTCGCATTTTTGCAGAAGGAGGTTCCGCCCCAGAAGCGCAAGCCCGAAGGCCTGCAGGCCGCTTTTCTGTCCGCCTTTCCGATCGTCTCCCACAACGGTTTCGTGGAGATGAAATTCATCGAATTCAACATGGCCAAGCCTGCGTTCGACACGCGGGAGTGTCAGGTGCGGGGCCTCACCTACGCCGCCGCGGTTCGCGCCAAGTTGCAGATGATCATCTATGACCGGGAATCGCCGCAGGCGAAGACCGTGAAGGAAATCAAGGAACAGGAGGTCTACATGGGCGAAGTGCCGCTCATGACCGACTACGGCTCCTTCATCGTCAACGGCACCGAGCGCGTCATCGTCTCCCAGCTTCACCGCTCGCCTGGCGTGTTCTTCGAGCACGACAAGGGCAAGACGCACTCGAGCGGCAAGCTGCTGTTCTCGGCGCGGATCATCCCGTACCGCGGCTCGTGGCTCGACT
>CAZZWY010000355.1:0-4960 GCA_964657785.1 uncultured Acetobacteraceae bacterium | reverse complement strand
GATGAGATATTGAAGGCGCCGTCCTGAAACAGCGGCCAGCCGCCCTGCGCAACCTGACGATCACGGAGGTAGCGGGCAAATTTCTCTTCCAGGTCCGGGCGGATTGGAGCCGCACGAAAATGATGGAAAAGGATGTATTCGGCCGGGATCGAGACATCGGCCTCGAGCTCGAACACGAAATGACCGTCGGCTTTCTGCAGGTCGAGGAGCGCGGCCTCGGCGCGGCCGACGCGGAGCGACTCGCGCCCCAGTTGCGCGCACTGCACGAGCAGATCCTGGCGTCCGGGCGACCGGTCGAAATCCGCACCTTCCACGCCTGGTTCGCGCAGCTCCTGCGGGCCGCGCCGCTCGAACTGCTGAGCGAACTCGGCCTGCAGCCCGAGATGGAGCTGGTCGAGGCGCTCGACGACCACCTGCCCGAGATCTTCCGGCGCTTCCATGCCGCGGTGCTGCGCGATCCCGGCCTGCAGGCGGATCACCGCACCCTGATCGCCGACCGCGGTCGCAGCCAGGCGCGCAAGTGGCTGCTGGCGGCGCTCGGGCAGCGCGTCGAGCTCGAGCTCGCGGACGCTGCCGGCGTGCTCGATGACAGCGTGCCGCCCGTCGACGCCCCGGATCCTCGCGCACACCCCGCCCAGGTGCTGCTTGGCGCGCCGTGGCAGGCCGCGCTGCGCGAAGCGGCGCTGGCGCTCGGCCTCGGCGGCCTGAAAGCGCAGGACGCGGCGAGCGGCCTTGTGACGGCGCTCGCGCAGACCGACGCCGAGCTCGCCTTCGAGCATGCCTGGGCGGCGCTGTTCAGCAACAAGGGCGCGCCGCGCAGGCAGCTCGGCGCGCCGGCGGCGATCGGCCCGTTGCAGGATGAACTCCTCGCGCTCGCCCGGCGCATCCACCAGCACGATGCGCATCTCGAACACCGCCGGATGGTGCGGCTGAGCCGGGTCCTGCTCGCCGAGTTCGCCGCCTACAAGCGAGCGCGGGGGCTGGCCGACATGCAGGATCTGGAGCGTTGCGGCCTGGCGCTGCTGCGCGACGCGAGCCTCGCCGGTTGGGTCCAGGAGCGGCTCGACGCGCGCATCCGGCATGTCCTGATCGATGAATTCCAGGACACCAGCCCGCTGCAATGGCAGGCGTTGCTGGCCTGGCTGTCGGCCTACGCTGGCGCCGGCGGCGGCGCGAGCGGGCAGCGCCCGCCGGGGGTGTTCATCGTCGGCGATCCGAAGCAGAGCATCTACCGTTTCCGGCGAGCCGAGCCGCGTGTTTTTCAGGCCGCGCAGCGCTTCGTCGTCGAGGCGCTCGACGGTCGAATGCTCGCCTGCGATCACACCCGCCGAAATGCGCCGGACGTGCTCGCCGCGATGAACGCCGTCTTCGCCCAGGCCTCGCTGTGCGGCGAGTACAGCGGCTTTCGACCGCACACGACCGAGGTCGAGGCGCGGGTGGGTGCCGGGATGGGCGGTGAGGTGCGGGTCCTGCCGCGCTGCCTTCGTCTCGACAAGGCCGTCCCCGCCGAGGACGCCAGCGTCTGGCGCGACTCCCTCGCGGTGCCGCGGCGAGCCGTCGAAGTACATCAGCGTGAACGCGAGGCCGCCTTTGTCGCGAGGGCGGTGCGGGCCTTGATCGACGAAGAAGGCTTCGCCGCCGCCGACATCATGATCCTGAGCCGCAAGCGCGAGTCGCTGCGCCATGTTGCCGAAGCACTGCGGCGGCGCCACGTCGCCTTCGCCGCGGTCGAGGACTTCGAACTGATGGCCGCGCCCGAGGCCCGCGATCTGGTCGCGCTGCTCGACGTGCTGGCCTCGCCGCATCACCGGCTCTCGCTCGCCCACGCTCTGCGCAGCCCGGTCTTCGGCGCGACCGACGTCGACCTGATCGCACTCTCTGCCGCTGCCGGCGCCGGCGCGGGCGACTGGTGGCGGACGCTGCTCGGCAGGTCGGCGGACGGTCCTGCCGTCGCGAGCCCTGCGCTGGCGCGGGCCGCGCGGCTGCTGCGCGAGTGGCAGGGCGCCGCGGCCCGGCTTCCGCCGCACGACCTGCTCGACCGCATCGTCCACGAGGGCGAGATGCGCGAGCGGGTCGCGGCGACGGTACCGCCCGAGCAGCGCCGCGCGGCGTTGGAGGCGATCGACGCGGTGCTCGCGCAGGCGCTGACGCTCGACGGCGCGCGCTACGCGACCCCCTACAACTTCGTTCGGGCGCTGAAGCGGCGCTCGATCCGCATTCCGGCGCCCGGGCAGGCCGACGCCGTTCGCCTCCTGACGGTGCATGGCGCCAAGGGCCTCGAGGCCCGGGCCGTGTTCGTGATGGACGCCGAACCGGAGGCCAAGAATGCCGCGACCACCGGCCTGCTGGTCGAGTGGCCGGTCGAATCCGAGGCGCCGCGGCGCTGTGCCTTCCTCTATTCCGAGGCCGCCTGCCCGCCCGCGCTCGACGCCGCGATGGCCGAGGAAGTCCAGGCGCGCCGCCGCGAGGAGCTCAATGGCCTCTACGTCGCGATGTCCCGCGCCCGGGAACGGCTGGTTTTCAGCGCGACCGAGCCGCACCGCGCCGACGGGGTCACGTGGTGGCATCGCATCCTCGCGCTCGCGACGCCGTGGGACCCGCTCGGGCACGCTGCGGCGCCGGCCGGCCTCGACCGGCCGGTCCTGTTGCCGACGAGCCCGCCATTGCCCGGAGCGCCGACCTCAGCGGTGCGTCCACCCGCCGAGACCGACGCCACCCGCCTGGGCAAGGCGGTGCACCGCCTGCTGGAGTGGGCGACCGCGACTCCGCTGGCCCCGGGCATGGCGACGTTGGCCGCCGACCTCCGTGCTGCGGCTCGGCCGCACGGTGCTGGACAGCCCGTCCTGCACCCGCTTCTTCGGCGGTGCGTCGCTCCAGTGGGCGGGCAACGAGGTGCCCGTCGCCGATGCCGGCGAGCCGCTCCGGATCGATCGGCTGGTGTGCCTCGACGAGGGCCGGGGTCGGGTCTGGTGGGTGCTCGATTACAAGCTCAACCATGCGCCCGACGAACTCGTCGCCTACCGCGAGCAGCTCCTGCGCTACCGGCGCGCCGTGCAGCGGGCGCAACCCGGCTTGCCGGTGCATTGCGCGTTCATCACCGGCGCCGGCGCGGTCGTCGAGATCGACTGAACCGGACGCTGTCGGCGCGCCGAACTGGAACGGCTTCGCCTGCTTGATCTCCCGATTCGACGCTCGCATTCGCGGCTTCAATGGGGCACACCGGACTTTGCTGCCCATGCCCGCTCCTGCGCTCCCTCCCACGCCGGCAACCCCGCCCGCCGCTGCGCCGGCGCCGCCGCCGCCGACGCGTGCGTTCGGGCGTTTCGAGCTGCGCCGGCTGCTCGGGCGCAGCGCCGGCAGCATGGTCTGGCTCGCGTTCGATCCCGGCACCGGCAGCGAGATCATGCTGACACTGCCGCGGGTGCAACCGCCGGACGCGGCCGCGCTGGCGCGCTGGAACGGCGAAGTACAGGCCGCGGCGCGGTTGCGCCATCCGAATCTCGCGCCTGTCGCGGAAGTCGGCGTCCAGGACCACTGGCCGTACATCGCCACCGGTCGGGAACACGGCGTGACGCTCGGCGAGTGGCTGCTCGGTCAGGCCGCTCCCCCGCCCGACGACGCCGCCCGGTGGATTTGCGAGGCATTGCGAGGCCTCGCGTACGTCCACGACGCCGGCCTCGCGCACCACGACCTGCAGCTTCACGGCCTGCTCGTCAACGACCAGGGCAAGCTCTCGATCATGGGCCTCTCCGCGTCGGGCACCGGAGACGCCGCCGCCGCGCTGCATGGAACGGACGGTGCCGACGCCGGCTGGCGGGCCAGCTCGGCGATGGCGCTCGACCCGATGCGTCTGCAGGCCCAGCGCGACGCCGCGACGCGCGACGTGCTCGCCTGCGGTCTGCTGCTGTATCGGCTCCTCGCCGGGTCGCCGGCACTCGATCAGGACGACACCACCCAGGTCGCCGCGCGCATGACCCCGAATGGCCGCGAATCGGTGCGCCTGCCGTGGACGATGCCGAGGCCGGTGCCCGAGGCGCTGCGCGTGATCGCCAATCGCAGCACCGCGAGCCAGCCGCGCCTGCGCTACCACGGGGCGCGGACGTTCCTCGGCGCGCTCGAGGGTTGGCGCGATGCGCATTCGCAGGAGGGCAGCGGCCCGGTCGCGCTGTTGCTCGACCGCCTCCATACCGTCGGACACTTGCCGGCGCTGCCGGGGCTGAGCGCGCGCGTCAGCCGCGTCACCAGCCTCGAGGGGCAGAAGACCGACCAGATCGCCGAGCAGGTGCTCGAGGACCTGGCACTCAGCTTCGAGCTGCTTCGCACGCTCAACTCGGCGCACGTGCAGGGCACGCAAATCCAGGGCAACGGGCCGGTGCTCACCTTGCGGCGGATCATCTCGCTGATCGGCGTCAACGGCGTGCGCCTCGCGTCGAACACCTTGCGCGAATGGCCCGGGCCGCTCTCCGATGCGCACGCGGCCCAGCTCAAACTGGCGCTCGGGCGGGTTCGGCTCGCCGGCCATACCGCGCGGGCGCTCAGCCTGCCCGGTTACGACGGTCAAGTCGTGTACCTGGTCACCGTGCTCCAAAACCTCGGCCGCCTCATGCTGCGCTACCACTTTGCGAGCGAGGCCGAACAGGTTCAGCTGCTGATGAAACCGATCCCGGCCGATCCGTCGACCGCGACCGCCGCATTCGCCGGTCTGAGCGAAGCGGCGGCGTCATGCGCGGTGATCGGCGTCGATGTCGAAGCGCTCGGCACGGCGGTAGCTCTGCAATGGGGGCTGTCGGAGGAAGTGCTGCACATGAGCCGGCGGCTGCCGCCGGAGCTGCCGGTGCGCCGCCCTGACAACGACGAAGACGTCCTGCGCATCGTGGCGAACGCGGCGAACGAGGCAGTCGATGCGATCACGCTGCAACCGCCAGCCGCGCTCGCGGGGGCGCTCGCGCACGTTGCGCAG
>CAZZWY010000354.1:0-4962 GCA_964657785.1 uncultured Acetobacteraceae bacterium | reverse complement strand
CCAACTGAAAGGATCGACCATGAAGATGGTGACCGCGATCGTCAAGCCCTTCAAGCTCGACGAAGTACGTGAGGCCCTGAGCGCGATCGGCGTGCAGGGCATCACCGTGACCGAAGTCAAGGGCTTCGGCCGGCAGAAGGGCCACACCGAGCTGTATCGCGGCGCGGAATACGTGGTCGACTTCCTTCCCAAGGTGAAGATCGAGGCGGGGGGGGATCGTCGACCGCGTGATCGAAGCCATCGAGAGTGCGGCGAGAACCGGCAAGATCGGTGACGGCAAGGTGTTCGTCTCGACACTCGAGCAGGTGGTGCGCATCAGAACCGGCGAGACCGGCAAAGACGCCCTGTGAGCGTCCCCAGGGCCGTGCTGCGCCACGCCCGTTCCGCCAGGGGGTTCAAGCAAGCCGGCGACGTCCTGGTTGCTTGAGTTGAACAAATCCAGATCCGATCCGAAAAGCAAGAGGAACACGACACCATGAGAAACCTATTGGCCTCCTTGGCCTTCGGCGTCGCCGCATTGAGCGCGCTCTGCACCGCGCCTGCTGCGTTCGCCCAGGATGCGGCTTCGGCGCCTGCCTCCGGCGCCATCGCCAAGGCGGTGGCGGAGGCGGCCTCCGCCGTCTCCGGCGCCGCGTCTGCTGCGGTGACCGCGATCGCGCCGGCATCGGCGGACGCGGCTTCCGCCCCCGCCGCCGCGGCCTCCGCGCCGGTGATCAACAAGGGCGATACCGCCTGGATGATGGTCTCCACCGCATTCGTCATCATGATGGCGGTGCCCGGCCTCGCGCTCTTCTACGGCGGCCTCGTGCGCAGCAAGAACATGCTGTCGATGCTGATGCAGGTGATGGTCACCTTCTCGATGATCGTGGTTCTCTGGTGCCTCTACGGCTACAGCCTGGCGTTCACCGAGGGCAACGCGTTCGTCGGCGGCTTCGACCGGCTCTTCCTGAAGGGGATCTTCGACAACGTCGCCGGGACCTTCGCCCCCGCGGCGACGTTCAGCAAGGGCGTCTACATCCCGGAACTTCTCTACATGGCGTTCCAGGCGAGCTTCGCGGCCATCACCTGCTGCCTGATCGTCGGCGCTTTCGCCGAGCGCGCCAAGTTCTCGGCGGTGCTCGCGTTCATGGTGCTCTGGTTCACCTTCAGCTATGCGCCGATCGCGCACATGGTGTGGTTCTGGATGGGGCCGGATTCCTACACGGGCGCGGCAGGCGTCAAGGAATCGATGGACAGCAAGGCCGGGCTCCTCTGGCAATGGGGGGCGCTCGACTTCGCGGGCGGTACGGTGGTTCACATCAATGCGGCCGTGGCCGGCCTCGTCGGCGCGGTGATGATCGGCAAGCGCGTCGGGTACGGCCGCGAATCGTTCACGCCGCATTCGCTCACGCTCACGATGGTCGGTGCGGCGCTGCTGTGGGTCGGCTGGTTCGGCTTCAACGCCGGCTCGGCACTCGAAGCCAACGGCACGGCGGTGCTGGCCTTCATGAACACCTTCTCCGCCACCGCGGCGGCGGTGTTGGCCTGGTGCATCGGCGAGGCGCTTATAAAGGGCAAGGCTTCGATGCTCGGCGCGGCCTCCGGTGCGGTGGCCGGGCTGGTCGCGATCACCCCGGCCTGCGGCAACGTCGGCCTGATGGCGGCGATCCTGATCGGCTTCATCGCCGGCTTCGCCTGCCTCTGGGGAGTGACCGGTCTCAAGAAGATGCTCGGTGCCGACGACTCGCTCGACGTGTTCGGCGTGCACGGCGTGGGCGGGATCGTCGGCGCCTTGCTGACCGGCATCTTCAACGCGACCTCGCTCGGCGGCCCGGGCCTCGTCGCCGACTGGACGACCGCGGCGGCCGCGACCAACGCAGACGGCATCCTGGCGCAGTTCATCATCCAGGCCAAGGCCGTCGGCGTGACGATCATCTGGTCCGGCGTTGTCTCGTTCGTCGCCTATTTCATCGTCGACAAGGTCATCGGCCTGCGGGTGACGGAGGAAGACGAACGCGAGGGCCTGGACATCAGCGCCCACGGCGAGACGGCCTACCACCACTGATGCCGGAAAGAGGTGGGGCGGTTCGCGATGCGGCCCGCCCCGAATGATTCAGGAGGGCCGCACACGCGGCCCTCGCTCGTTTTCGGGCCGTTGTCCGACAGGCGGCCGCGGGCCGGAGACAGGGGGCACACCTAAAATGAGGGAAGCCATCCCGCCGTTCTCCCTGCTTCGAAGCGTCCTTCATGGTTCCACATCTCATCACCGCGCTGAACGGGCCGATCAACGAGCTCGAACAGCGCATCCTCGAGTCGTTGCCGGCCATCGAACGCTGGTTCCGACTCGAGTGGATGGAACACACGCCGCCGTTCTACACCTCGGTCGACGTCCGCAACGCCGGCTTCAAGCTGGCACCGGTCGACACCAATCTCTTCCCGGGCGGGTTCAACCACCTCACCGTCGAGATGCTGCCGCTGGCGGTGCAGGCGGCGATGGCGGCGATCGAGAAAATCTGCCCCGAGGCGAAGAACCTGTTGTTGATTCCGGGCTGCTCGACCGCGGATGAATCCGCGCTTGCCAATATCCAGCGGCTGGTGCAGATCTTCCATCAGGCCGGTCTGAACGTCCGGCTCGGCTCGCTCGACGAATCGGTCACCCGGCCGACGGAGGTCGCCCTTGCCGACGGCAGCGCCTTGACCCTCGAGCCGCTGCTGCGCAATCGCGGACGCCTCGGCCTGAAAGACTTCGACCCCTGCACGATCCTGCTCAACAACGACCTGCCGGGTGGCGTTCCCCGCGTGTTGCAGGGGCTCTACGAGCAATATCTGCTGCCGCCGCTGCACGCGGGATGGTCGCTGCGACGCAAGACGAATCACTTTCACGCCTACGAAGAGGTGGCGAAGAAGTTCGCCAAGCTGCTCGGGATGGACCCCTGGCTGATCAATCCGATGTATGCCCGGTGCCGAAAGGCCGACGCCAGCGGCGGGAGTGCCGAGGAGTGCCTGATGACGCAAGCCGAGATGCTGCTCGGCAAGATCCGTCGCAAGTACAAGGAATACGGCATTCAGGAGAAGCCGTTCATCATCGTCAAGGCCGACAACGGCACGCGCGGGATGGGCATCATCACGGTGCGTGACCCGAAGGAGCTCTCGGACGCGAATCGACGGGCCCGCGGCCAGAGGGTGGGAGAGGGCGCCGACTTCGCCGAGACGATCCTGCAGGAAGGCGTGCCCACCCACGAACGCGTCGAGGACGGCGTCGCCGAGCCGGTGGTCTACATGATCGATCGGTATGTGGTCGGCGGCTTCTACCGCGTCAACGCCGATCGCGGCATCGACGAGAACCTGAACTCGCCGGGGGCGCATGTGGTGCCTCTCGCCTTCGCCGAGCATCACCACCTGCCGCGGCCCGGTTCCAAGCCGGGCGCGAGCACGCCGAACCGTTTCTACATGTACGGCGTGATCGCCCGTCTGGCCATGGTGGCCGCGAGCTACGAACTCGAAGCGACCGACCCGGACGCCGAGGTCTACGAGTAGTGGCCGGACCTGCTGGCGCTGGGACGGCCGGCAGGCGCAGAATCGATGCCGTCGCGAGTGATTCTAGAAGCGGCAGTCGACCGCTTCCCTCTGCTGGCCACACCTGATGCACGCTGACATTCGCGCTCTCGACCACCGTCACCACCGAGGTGAGAAGGCTACGCACCCGATCGAGCCCGCGGGGTCTTCGCGCCGTGCCAGCGCGCGGCACCGCGGCCCACTCGGGCGCGTTCAACTGCCGTTTCCGGGATGACTCCCCGCCACCTTCCGTCCGGGCAGGCCCTTGAGTAGCGGATCCGATCGCTCCAGCTTCTCCGCGCTGACCCTCGGCGCACTCGGCGTTGTCTACGGCGACATCGGCACGAGCCCGCTCTACGTCATGAAGACGGTGTTCGATCCGGCGAGCGGCCTGCCGCTCAACCCGGCCAACATCATCGGGATCGTGTCGCTGATCTTCTGGTCGCTGATGGTCATCGTGACGTTGAAGTACGTGACGCTCATCATGCGGGCGGACAATCACGGCGAAGGCGGGATCATGGCGCTGCTCTCGCTCGCCGCCTCCTCGGTGACCGACCGGCCGCGCCTGCGGTCCGCGCTGCTGATGATCGGCGTCTTCGGCGCGGCCCTGTTCTATGGCGACGGGGTGATCACGCCGGCCATCTCGGTGCTCTCGGCAGTGGAGGGGCTGGAACTCGCAACCCCGGCGCTCACGCCTTACGTGGTCCAGATCACCCTGCTGGTGCTGCTCGTGCTCTTCATGCTGCAGCGACGCGGGACGTCGGGCATCGGCAAGGTGTTCGGGCCGGTGATGGTCGTGTGGTTCGTGATTCTCGCAGGGTCGGGCGTGTTCTTCCTGCTGCGCCAGCCCGCCATCCTGGCCGCGCTGAACCCGCTTGAAGGCCTCGGCTTCGCATTGCGCCATCGATGGCTCGCGTTCATCGCGCTCGGCTCGGTGGTGCTGGCCCTGACCGGCGCCGAGGCGCTGTACGCCGACATGGGTCACTTCGGCGCCGGTCCGGTCCGCGCGTCCTGGTTCGCGATGGTGCTGCCGGCGCTGGCGCTCAACTATTTCGGGCAGGGGGCCCTGCTGATCTCGCAGCCGAAAGCGATCGAGAACCCGTTTTTCAAGATGTTTCCGCAATGGGTGCTCGTGCCGATGGTGCTGCTCGCGACGTTCGCCACCGTCATCGCGTCGCAGGCCGTGATCTCCGGCGCGTTCTCGATGACCAAGCAGGCGATCCAGCTCGGCTTCCTGCCGCGGATGCGCATCACCCACACCACCAGCGACGCCATCGGGCAGATCTATGTACCACTGGTGAACTGGCTGCTGGCGGCGGCAACGCTGGGCGCCGTGATCGGGTTCGGTACCTCCGACGCGCTGGCGGGGGCCTACGGCATCGCCGTGTCGCTGCTGATGGCCATCACCACGCTATTGGCGGCTTTGGT
>CAZZWY010000353.1:3885-4964 GCA_964657785.1 uncultured Acetobacteraceae bacterium | reverse complement strand
CGACGCCGCCGATGACAGCCGCCGACAAGAAGGCGGCGGCCCGTCAGGAGCGCGAGGACAAAAAGGCCGCGAAGAAGGCCGCAAAGGCAGCGAGCAGCGCCGCTGCGGCAAGCAGCCCCGGCAAGAAGTAGGCGGCGCCTGCCCCGGGCCCGAACGCCCCGCACGTCGGGGCGTTCTCGCGTCTGGCGACGGAGCGGCGGTCTCCCCCCGCCGGGGGCGACCGGCCGGAGGGACCCTTCGAGGCGATGCCGCTTTGCCGTCGCCCGACGAAAAATGCCGACGGTGCCGCACTCTCGCGGCATCGATTCACCGCACTTTCAGGGAGCCTCCAATGAAACCGATCAAGACCATCCTCTTCGCGGCGCTTGCGCTGCTGTCGGCAGCCGCCTTCGCCGCCGTCGACGTGAACAAGGCGAGCCAGGCCGAGCTCGAGGGCATCAAGGGCATCGGCCCGTCGATGTCCTCACGGATCCTCGACGCCCGCAAGACCGGCGCCTTCAAGGACTGGGCGGACATGCAGTCGCGCGTCAAGGGTGTGCGCAACGGCAACTCGGCCAAGTTCTCGGCCGACGGTCTGACCGTCAACGGCGCGGCCTACAGCGGCAGTGCCGTCAGCGAGAGCAAGACGCGCAGCAGCGCTGCCAAGCCGGCCCGCGCCGACGCCAAGAAGTCCTGACGACTGCTCGCGGCGGTTCGTGACGGCTACTCGTAGACGACCACCGCGTGCCCGTTGTGCGCGCCGGCGCGCCAACGCGCCAGCGCCGCGTCGGTTGGGAAAAACCGGGCCGAGTCGCCGAGATCGAGCTCGCCGGTCGCGCGCTCGCGCCGGAGCCGCAGGCGCACGGTCAGGCCCTGCGGCAGGTCGCCTTGCTCGGTGCGAACCCGGCGCGACGGAAAATCGCGCAGCACTTCGGCGACCGGCGGCACGCTGCCGTTGACCTCCACCTGCAGGTACTTGCCGAAGCGGCAGCGCGCCGTGGCCAGGTCCCAGACCTGCGTCACGTTGAGCCGCAGCCCGCCCGAGAACCGGTCGGGCTGCACCTTTCCCTGGACGATGATCAGCTCGGCGTCCTTCAGCA
>CAZZWY010000353.1:0-3875 GCA_964657785.1 uncultured Acetobacteraceae bacterium | reverse complement strand
TCCTTGTGGGCCGTCAGCAGGTCTTCGCTCACCACCGCCTCGAGCAGTTCGGTTTTGTCGTCGAGCTTGAAGATCGCGACCCGGCCGCGCTGGCCGTTGACGACCCGCAGGTCGGTGACGATGCCGGCCAGCAGCTGGGGCTCTCGACTGTCGAGCAGATCGGCGATCCTGCGCTTGGCGATGCGGCGGACTTCCGTGGCACTCTGGTCGAACAGATGGCCCGACAGATAAAAGCCGAGCGCGCCTTTCTCGAGCGTCAGCCGCTCCTTGATGCCCCAGGGTTCGACCGCGGGCACGGCCGGCTCGCGCGTGCTCGCGGCGTGCGAGTCGGCAAAGTCGAAGAGACCGCTCTGATCGGCGTGCGCGGCCTGCGTCTCGGCCCAGTCCATCGCCAGCGACACGCTCGCGAGCGCGTCGGCGCGCTCCGGGTGCAACGCATCGAACGCGCCGGACTTGATCAACGCCTCGATCACCCGCTTGTTGATGCGCTGACGGTCGACCCGCTTGCAGAAGTCGAAGAGGCTGGTGAAGTCGCCCTGCGCCGTGCCGGCAGCGCCGTTGCCGCGCCCCTCGCGCGCCGCGACGATCGCCTCGATCGCGCCCTGCCCCGTGCCCTTCACGGCGCCGAGCCCGTACTGCACCGCATCGTCCGACACCGGCACGAAACGGTAGACCCCGCGGTTCACGTCCGGCGCCTGGATCTCGATGCCGAACGTCTTGGCGTCGTTCAGCAGCACGCGCAGCTTGTCGGTGTCGCCCATCTCGACCGTCATGTTGGCGGCGAAGAACTCGGCCGTGCAATGCACCTTGATCCAGGCGGTGTGATAGGCCAGCAGGGAATAGGCAGCGGCGTGCGACTTGTTGAAGCCGTAACCCGCGAACTTCTCCATCAGGTCGAAGACCTCGTCGGCGACCGCGGTCACGATGCCCTTCTGCGCCGCGCCGTCGCGGAAGATTTGGCGATGCAGCGCCATTTCCTCGGCCTTCTTCTTGCCCATCGCGCGGCGCAGCAGGTCGGCGCCGCCGAGCGAATAGCCGCCCAGCACCTGCGCGGCCTGCATCACCTGCTCCTGGTAGACCATCACGCCGTAGGTCTCGCCGAGCACGGTTTCGAGCAGCGGGTGCGGGTAGCGCACCTCCTCCTTGCCGTGTTTGCGGGCGCAGAAGGTCGGAATGTTGTCCATCGGCCCGGGCCGGAACATCGCGTTCAGCGCGAACAGGTCTTCGATGCGCGTCGGCTTGGCGTCCTTCAGCATGCGCTGCATGCCCTGGCTTTCGAACTGGAACACCGATTCGGTCCGACCGTCCGAGAAGAGCTTGTAGACGCGCGGATCGTCGAGCGGCAGGGCGTCGTAGTCGAAGTCGGCGTGCCGCGGCCTTCGCTGCCGGATGAACTCCTTCGCGATCTCGAGGATCGTCAAGGTCGCGAGACCCAGGAAGTCGAACTTGACGAGGCCGATCGCCTCGACGTCGTCCTTGTCGAACTGGCTGACCGCGCTATCGCTGCCGGGTTGCATGTAAAGCGGGCAGAAGTCAGTGATCTTGCCCGGCGCGATCAGCACGCCGCCGGCATGCATGCCGACATTGCGCGTGATGCCCTCGACGCGGGCCGCGAGCGCCAGCAGCTCGGCAACTTCTTCCTCGGCGGCTTCGCGCTGTTCCAGCTCGGGCGCCTCGAGACGGGCGTAGATGATGCTCGGGTCGGGCCGCGCCGGCACCTTCGCGAGCGTCACGCTCTTGCCCGGCGGTGCCGGAATCAGCTTGGCGATCGAGTCGACATGGCCGTAGCCCATCCCCAGCACCCGGCCGACATCGCGCAGCGCTGCCTTCGCGGCCATCGTGCCGAAGGTCGCGATCTGGCTCACCGCGTCACGGCCGTACTTCTGCTTGACGTAGTCGATCACCCGGTCGCGGTTGGACTGGCAGAAGTCGATGTCGAAGTCGGGCATCGAGACGCGTTCCGGGTTCAGGAAGCGTTCGAACAGCAGGTTGTACTGGAGCGGGTCGAGGCCGGTGATGCAGAGCGCGTAGGCGACGAGCGAGCCGGCACCGGACCCGCGCCCCGGCCCCACGGGACAGCCGTTGGCCTGGGCCCAGTTGATGAAGTCGGCGACGATCAGGAAGTACCCCGGGAAGCCCATCTTCAGGATCGTCGTGATCTCGAAATCGAGCCGATCGACGTAGCGCGGGCGCTCGGCCTCGCGCCGGATCGCGTCGGGATAACGCTGGACGAGCCGCTTCTCGAGGCCCTGGTGCGAGGCCACCCGGAAGTAGTCGGCCATCGGCATCGGCACGCCGTGCTCGAGCGGCGTCGGGAAATCCGGCAACTGCGGTTTGCCGAGAACGAGACTCAGGTTGCAGCGCTTCGCGATCCCGACGCTGTTGGCGAGCGCGCTCGGCAGGTCCGTGAACAGCGCCTCCATCTGCGCCTGGGTCTTGAAGTACTGCTCGCGACCGAAGCGTTTGACGCGCCGCGGATTGGTCAGCATCTCGCCTTCGGCCACGCAGACCCGGGCCTCGTGCGCTTCGAAATCGTCCGGGGCGAGAAACTGCACGGGGTGCGTCGCGACGACCGGGAGGCCGAGCACCGCCGCGAGCTGCACCGCCGCCCTGACGTGCGCCTCCTGGCCGGGCAGCCCGGCGCGCTGCACCTCGAGGTAGAACCGGCGTGGAAAGAGGGTCCCCAGGCGTTCGGCGACCGTTCGCGCACGGCCGGCGTCGCCGGCGAGCAACGCCTGCCCAACGGCGCCGAGCTCGGCGCCCGACAGCGCGATCAGCCCGTCGCCGAGCTCGGCGAGCCAGGCCCATTTGCAGACCGCCCGGCCGCGCTGCTCGTTGCCGAGCCAGGCACGCGACAGCAGTTCGCACAGGTTGAGGTAGCCCTGACGCGTTTGCACCAGCAGGAGGAGACGGCTGGTGCCCTTCTCGCCGGCCTCGGGTTCGATGAAGAGGTCGGCCCCGATGACCGGTTTCACGCCGCGCTTGCGCGCCGCGGTATAGAGCTTGATCGCGCCGAAGAGGTTGCCCAGATCGGTGATCGCGAGCGAACCCTGCGCATCGGCGGCCGCGGCCGCGACGGCATCGGCGACCCGGAGCGTGCCGTCGGCGACGGAAAATTCGGTGTGGGTGCGCAGATGGACGAACGACATCGCGGCATTTTAGGGCGACGCCGATCCGACCGGACGCGAGGAGCCTGGGCGCCCGGCGGCGCTCGGTCCGCCCCGCCCGGCGTCAGCAGAGGGCCGCGGTGGCCAGGCTGCCTCGCGCTCCTTCCGCCGAGAGCGAGAACATGCTCATGGCCTCGACGAGCCGGGTCGCCTGCTGGCTGAGGCTGTCGGCCGCCGCAGCGCTTTGCTCGACCAGCGCGGCGTTTTGCTGCGTCACCTGGTCGAGCTGCGACACCGCATCGCCGACCTGGCTGATCCCCTGCTGCTGCTCGCGCGTCGACACGCTGATCTCGCCGATCAGGTCGTTGACCCGCTGGACCTGGTTGACGATGTCGCTCATCGCGTTGCCGGCCTGGCTCACCTGTTGGCTGCCAGCCTCGACCTTCTCGACGCTGTCGGTGATCAGCCCCTTGATTTCGCGCGCTGCCTCGGCCGAGCGCTGCGCCAGGCCGCGAACCTCGCTCGCCACGACGGCGAACCCGCGCCCCTGCTCGCCGGCGCGTGCCGCCTCGACCGCGGCGTTCAGCGCCAGGATGTTGGTCTGGAATGCGATGCCGTCGATCACGCCGATGATGTCGACGATCTTCTTGCTCGCGAGGTTGATCGCCTCCATGGTGTGGACCACCTGCCCGACGACCTCGCCACCGCGGACCGCGGCGGTGCTTGCCGCGCTCGCGAGCTGGGTCGCCTGCCGGGCGGTGTCGGCCA
>CAZZWY010000352.1:0-4965 GCA_964657785.1 uncultured Acetobacteraceae bacterium | reverse complement strand
ACCGCCACCTCGAGCTGATCGCCGACGCGCGCAGCCTCGCGCTCTTCCTCGGCGCGAACGACTACGCGATCCGGAAGGGCGTCGAGTACATGGGCGCCGAGAACCTCGAGCGCGGCGACATCGTGCTGATGAACTATCCCTACTGGAACTCGGCGCACACGATGGACGTGACGCTCTTCGCCCCGGTGTTCGCCGACGGTGCGGACCGGCCGTTCGCCTACACCTGCATCCGCGCCCACTGGATGGACCTCGGCGCCAAGGATCCCGGCTACGTGCTCGACTCGACCGACATGCACCAGGAGGGCCTGATCCTGCCCGGCATGAAGGTCTACCGGCGCGGGGTGCCGATGCGGGAGGTGTTCGAGCTGATCCGCTTCAACTCGCGCCTGCCCGAGCTCGTGATCGGCGACCTGCAGGCACAAGTCGCAGCCACCCGCACCGGCGAGGCGCGGCTGGTCGCGTTGCACCGCAAGTTCGGCGGTGCGGCGCTCGACGACGCGGTGCGCCAGATCATCACGCACGGCGAGGCCGTGGCGAGGAAGGGCCTGGCCGCCCTGCCGCGCGGCACCTGGACGGCGCGCGACATGGTCGACGACGACGGCGTCAGCGACGCCCCGGTGCCGATCGAGGTCACGGTGCGCATCGACGACGCCGGCATGCACTGCGATTTCTCGGCGTCTTCGCCGGCGGTTCGCGGGCCGATCAACATGCCGTTCGGCCTGACGCAGACGGTCTGCAAGCTGGTCCTGAAGTCGCTGACGACGCCCGACCTGCCGAGCAACGCCGGCCACTTCAAGCCGCTCGAGGTCGTCGCGCCACCCGGCAACCTCTTCCACGCCGTCTATCCGGCCGCGACCTTCACGCTCTGGACCGCGCACCTCGCGGTCGAGCTCGTCTACAAGGCGCTGGCGCAAGGCATGCCGGAGCGGCTCGCGGCGTCGTCCGGCGGCGACGTCATGGGCTTCATGATGGTCGGCCATGACGCCGCCGGGCAGCTCTACGCGGTCAGCAACAACGACGCGATCGGCTGGGGCGCGACCGCCGAGCACGACGGTGCCAATGCCACCAACCACATCTCCGGCAGCCTGGTGCGCAACACGCCGATCGAGGTCATGGAGATGAAGACCGGCATGTTCATCGAGGCCTTCGAGTTGCTCGCCGACAGCGGCGGGGCCGGGCGCCACCGCGGTGGGCTCGGCGTGCGGCGGCGGCTGCGCTTCGCCAGCCCGGGGGAGTTCCTGAGCGTGACCAAGAAGACCCGCAGCCCGCCCTGGCCGCTCGCCGGCGGCGAGGCGTCGCGACCGAACGCGGTGCGTCTCTGGGTCGGCACCGAGCGCGAGCGCAGCGTGGGCACTTACCGTGCAAAGGTCGAGACCGGCGACATCGTCGAATGCCTGACCGGCGGCGGCGCCGGCTACGGCCCGGCGTGCGAGCGCGACCCGGCCGAGGTGCTCGCCGACGTGGCCGAGGGCTACGTCAGCGTGGCGGCGGCGCGTGCGCAGTACGGCATCGTCATCGAGGACGACAGGGTCGACGCCGCGGCCACCGACCGCCTGCGTGCGGAGCGAGGCAAATGAGCGCCGCCGGCAGTTTCGAGCTCTACGACCTGCGCGTCGAGCTGATCGTGCCACCGGGTGAGAAGGTCTGGTGCGGCGGCCAGCCCGGCGACTGGTTCGAGTTGCGCGGCGAGATGCTGCACCTGCCGCCCGGCCAGGGCTTCTCGATCTACTCGCTCGCCGCGGTCATGCCGCTGCTCGCCGCCAAGCAACGCGCGACCGACCCCGCCGACTGGATGAGCAGCGACGCCGAAGTCGCCTGCCCCGACCCGAACTGCCCGACGCGGCTGCGCATCACCCGCCTCGGCAAGCGCCGCTTCGAGCATGCCGCGACCACCGCGACGCCGCTGCCGGCAATGGCCCCCGACACCACCGCCGTCACGACCGCCCCTTCGACCGCCGCCCCGGTGATTCCCCGCGCCACCCTGCCCCACGGCCACGAGATCTCGCGCCTCATCAAGGGCGGCTGGCATCTCGCCGGCGACCACGGCCCGGTCGACCCGGGTCGCGCACTCGACGACATGGCGAGTTTCGTCGACGCCGGCATCACGACCTTCGATTGTGCCGACATCTACACCAACGTCGAGCAGCTGATCGGCGACTTCCGGCGCCGCCATCCGGCGCGGGCGGAGCGCCTTCGGGTGCACACGAAATTCGTGCCGAACCTGTCGGAACTCGCGACCCTGCGGCCCGAGACGATCGAACGCACGATCGACCGCTCGCTCGCGCGGCTCGGCATGGAGCGGCTCGACCTGGTGCAGTTCCACTGGTGGGACTTCGAAGTCCCGGGGCACGTCGAAGCCGGCCTCGAACTCAAGCGGCTGCAGGACAAGGGCAAGATCGCCTCGCTCGCGGTGACCAACTACAACACCGACCGACTCGTCGAACTGCTCGCCGCCGGGGTCCCCGTGATCGCGCACCAGCTCCAGTACTCGCTGCTCGACGAACGGCCCCGCGAACGCATGCTCGCGCTCTGCGCCGAGCACGACATCGCCTTCCTCTGCTATGGCACCGTCGCGGGCGGCTTCCTCTCCGACCGCTGGCTCGACCAGCCCGAGCCGGGGCAGCTGCAGAACCGCTCGCTGATCAAGTACAAGCTCGTCATCGACGACTTCGGCGGCTGGGCACTGTTCCAGGAGCTCCTGCACGCGCTGCGTGCCGTCGCCGACCACCACGGCTGCGACATCGCGAGCGTCGCGACGCGGGTGGTGCTCGACCGCGAGAACGTCGCCGCCGCGATCGTCGGCGCGACCAACACCGCGCACCTTGCCCAGCATGTCGCGATCGGCCGGCTACGGCTCGAGCCCGCCGATCTGGCGCTGCTCGAACTCGTCACCCGGCGCCGCGACGGCCCGCATGGCGACACCTACGACCTGGAACGCGACCGCAGCGGGCGCCACGGGCGCATCATGAAGTACGAACTGCAATGAGCCCTGCGCCCGGCCGCCCGATGCACCGATTTCCGCGATGACGACGATTTCCGTGAGCGCCCGGATCCCCGGCGGCCGCATCGAGGTGGTCGACACGTCCGACCCCGCCGACCTGCAGCTCCGCCTGGTGCGCGATCCGGGGCCGGATGCGCTCGCGATCGGCGCCTACCACTTTCGCGCCATCGGCGGCCGCGGGCGGCCCTGCCGGTTCCGGATCCTCGACGTGCGCCACGACGCCGGCGACCGGCTCGCCGGCCGCGAAGCGTACGAAGACGGCTGGAGCGGCACCGGCCCGCACGCCTCCTACGACCGGCGCCACTGGTTTCGCATCCCGGGTCACCTCGAAGGCGCCGACTACGTCTTCGCGCACACGCCCGAGGCCGACGTCTGCTATTACGCCCGCTGGGCACCCTACGGCGCCGAGCGCGAACTCGACCTGAACGCCGCGGCACAGGCCTCGCCGCGGGTGCGCGTCGCCTGCATCGGGCGCAGCGTCGAGGGCCGCGACATCGACCTGCTGACGGTCGGCGAGGCGGGCGCGGGGCGCCGCGTCTGCTGGATCATCGCGCGCCAGCATCCGTCGGAGACGATGGCGTCGTACTTCGTCGAAGGCCTGCTGCAACGCCTGATCGATGCCCACGATCCGGCGGTGCACCAGCTGCTGCAGCGCGCCGTGCTCCACATCGTGCCGAACATGAACCCGGACGGCGCCTGGCACGGCCACACCCGCTCGAATGCCGCAGGTGCCAACCTGAACCGCGAGTGGGCCGCCCCGTCGCCCGAGCGCAGCCCCGAGGTCTGGCACGTGCGCGAGCGGATGCTGCAGACGGGCGTCGATTTCGCGATGGATTGCCACGGCGACGAGGAGCTGCGCTGCAATTTCCTCGGCGGCCCGCTCGAGATCCCGTCGCGCTCGGCGCGGCTCGACGGCCTGTTCCGGGACTTCGAAATCGCCTGGAGCACCGTCTCGCCCGACTACGAACTCGGCCACCCGTACCCCGGCGGGGCCCCCGCCGAAGCCGATCTCCGGATGGCCTGGAACTGGATCGCCGAGCGCTTCGACTGCCTCTCGGTGCTGCTCGAGCAACCCTTCAAGGACACCTCCTGGCGCCAGACGCCGGAGACCGGCTGGTCGCCGGAGCGCGCGATCCGCTTCGGCGCGTCGCTGCCGGCGGCGCTGAACGCCGTCGTCGGAAGCCTGCGGCCGGGCCCGGGCGATACGCCAGGATGAACACGCCGTCGCCGATGGACGGCAGCCAGCCCTCGCTGCCCGACGAACTCGTCGCGCGGGCCGTCTACCGGCGCGGCACGCTCGCGGTCTACGACACGCTCGTCGCTGAGCGCACCGCGCTCCTCGTGATCGACATGCAGAACGCCTGGCTCGAGCCTGGCGCGCCGTTCGAGACCCCCGGCACCCGCACCATCGTGCCGGCCATCAACCGGCTCGCCGCAGCGTTGCGCGGCGCCGGCGGCACGGTGGTCTGGTTCCAGCACACCGCAGCCCTGCCCGGCTCCGCGCTGTACTGGGCCGGCTACTTCGATCACCACGTCGCCGAGCGCTACCGCGCCGAGACCGTCGCCGCGCTGCTGCCCGGAAGCAGCACCCACGCGCTCTGGGCCGGGCTCGACCGGCATCCCGACGATCTGGTGCTGCGCAAATTCCGCTTCAGCGCCTTCCTGCGCAATCCGGACGAGCCGCTGGCACGACTCGAGGCTCGCGGCATCGACACCGTGATCGTCGTCGGCACCGCCAGCAACATCGGCGTCGAGTCGACGGTGCGCGACGCGATGATGCTCGATTTGCGGACGTTCATGCCGCACGACGCCGTCATCGCGCCGACCTACGACGGCCACCTCGCCGCGATGCGCTCGGTGGTGCAGGCCTTCGCCGACGTGCGCCCGGTCGACGAGCTGATCGCCCTGCTTTGAAATCCGCGCACCGGCCGAGCCACCGCTGCGCTGCCGGATGCCTCTCTTTC
>CAZZWY010000351.1:0-4985 GCA_964657785.1 uncultured Acetobacteraceae bacterium | reverse complement strand
GACGCGCTTGGCGAGCACGTCAGGCCGCCGCGATGGCGTCGGCGCGGGCCTGCGCGGCGGCGAAGTCGAGATCGCCGTTGTAGATTGCCCGGCCGCAGATCACGCCTTCGATGCCCTGGTCCTCGACGGCGCAGAGACGCTCGATGTCGGCGAGGTCGCTCAAGCCGCCGGACGCGATCACCGGGATGGTGAGCGCCTGCGCGAGCTTGACCGTGGCCTCGATGTTGATGCCCGAGAGCATGCCGTCGCGGCCGATGTCGGTGTAGATGACGCCTTCGACGCCGTAGTCCTGGAACTTCCGCGCCAGGTCGACGACCTCGTGGCCGGTGAGCTTGCTCCAGCCGTCGGTCGCGACCTTGCCGTCCCTGGCATCGAGCCCGACGATGATGTGCCCGCCGAAGGCCGAGCAGGCATCGCGCAGGAAGCCCGGGTTCTTGACCGCCGCGGTGCCGATGATGATGAAGCCGAGGCCGTCGTCGAGATAGCGCTCGACCGTGTCCAGGTCCCGGATGCCGCCGCCGAGTTGCACCGGGACTTCCTCGCCCACTTCGGCGAGGATCGCCTTGATCGCCGCTTCGTTCACCGGCTTGCCCGCGAAGGCACCGTTGAGGTCGACGAGGTGCAGCCGGCGGGCGCCCGCATCCACCCAGCGCCGCGCCATCTCCGCCGGGTCTTCGCCGAAGGTGGTGAAGTCGTTCATGTCGCCTTGTTTGAGACGAACGCAGTGACCGTCTTTCAGGTCGATCGCAGGGATCAGCAGCATGGCCGGGCGGCAGGTGACGTGAGTTGAAGGAGGGGAGAAGGGTCCCGGCCCAGTGGGGCACGAAGCGATCGCGCGTGGGTCTCAGGGGCTGAGAATTCTTCGGCCGTGCGACGAGCGGCTCAGGGATTCCATTGCAGGAAATTTCGATAGAGCGCCAGTCCGTGCTCGGCGCTTTTCTCGGGATGGAATTGGGTGGCGAAAATATTATCCCGGGACAAGGCGCAGGTAAAGCGAACACCGTACTCGGTCTCCCCCGCGGTGTGGCGCGGGTCCGACGGGCGGGCGTAGAAGCTGTGGACGAAATAGAAGTAGGCGGCGTCCGGCACACCGGCCCAGACAGGGTGCGGCTGGACCTGAAAGACGCGGTTCCAGCCCATCTGCGGCACCTTGTAGCGGCTGCCGTCGGGCTGCATGCGGCCGTCGAGCTGGAACCGAACGACGTCGCCGGCGATCAGGCCGAGCCCGTCGGTCGGCCCTTCCTCGCTGTGCGAGAGCAACATCTGCATGCCGACGCACACGCCCAGCAGCGGCTTGTTCGCCGCCGCGTCGAGCACGGCTTCCAGCAGGCCGGAGTCTCGAAGTTCGCGCATGCAGTCGGGCATCGCGCCCTGCCCGGGCAAGACGACGCGCTCGGCCGCGAAGACCTCCTCGGGTCGCGAACTGACGATCACCTCGACGCCGCTCGCGGCCGCCGCATGCCGGACCGCCTGCGAGACCGAGCGCAGGTTGCCCATGCCGTAGTCGACGACAGCGACGGTCCGGGCCATGTCAGCCTCCGAGCAGCCTGGGCATCTAGAGGCTTCCCTTGGTCGACGGGATCACGCCGGCCGCGCGCGGGTCGATCTCGAGCGCCATCCGGAGCGCCCGGGCGAAGGCCTTGAAGATCGTTTCGCACTGGTGGTGCGCGTTCACGCCGAACAGGTTGTCGATGTGCAAGGTCACGCCCGCATGGTTGGAAAAGCCCTGGAAGAACTCGTAGACGAGCTGGGTGTCGAGCGTGCCGATCATGCCGCTCGTGAAAGCGACCCGCATGTGCAGCCCCGGGCGGCCGGAGAAATCGATCACCACCCGGGAGAGGGCTTCGTCGAGCGGCACATAGGCGTGGCCGTAGCGGCGCAGGCCCAACTTGCCGCCGACCGCCTTCGCCATCGCCTGGCCGAAGGTGATGCCGACGTCCTCGACCGTGTGATGGCCGTCGATGTGCAGGTCGCCCTGGCACTCGACGGCGAGGTCGATGAGGCCGTGGCGCGCGATCTGGTCGAGCATGTGGTCGAAGAAGCCGATGCCGGTGGTGAGCTTCGAGACGCCGGTGCCGTCGAGGTTGATGGCAACGCGGATCTGCGTTTCGGCAGTTCGCCTGACGACTTCGGCGGAACGGGTGGCAGGCAGGGCGGGGGTCATCAAAGGCTCGCTTTCAGCGCGGCAAGCGTCGCGGTGTTCTCGTCCGGCGTGCCAACGGTGATGCGCAGGCAATTCGCGAGCAGCGGGTGCAACGCCGAGACGTTCTTCACCAGCACGCCACGCGACTTCATCCCCGCGAACGTCGCCGCGGCGTCGGGGACGCGCGTCAGGATCATGTTGGCTTCGCTCGGGTATGGCCGCACCCCCGGCAAGGCGCGCAGGGCAACCTGCAGGCGCTCGCGCTCGGCCCGGATGACGCCGGCCTGTCGCGCATATTCGTCGGTGTGCTCCAGGGCGAAGAGCGCGGCTTCGGCGTTCAGGACGCTGACGTTGAACGGTGGCCGCAGCTTCTCGATCTCGCCGATGATCGCCTCGCGTCCGATCAGGTAGCCGATGCGCACCCCCGCCAGACCGAACTTGCTCATCGTCCGCATCACGAGCACCTGCGGGCAGCGGGCGAGCAGCGCCATCGAATCGCGCGTCGCGAACGGCTGGTAGGCCTCGTCCATCACGACGAGCCCGGGGGCGGCGCGGACGATGCGCTCGATGACGTCGGCCTCCCACAGATTCGCGGTCGGATTGTTGGGGTAGGCGAGGTAGATCAGCCCGGGGCGATGGACTTCGATCGCCGCCAGCATCGCCGGCTCGTCGAGCTCGAAGTCGGCCGTGAGCGGCACCCCGACGAAGCGCAGGCCCTGCAGCGTCGCCGACATCGAATACATCACGAAGCCCGGCATCGGCGCCAGAACAACCGCGCCCGGCACGTCGCAGGCAAGCGTCAGCATCGAGATCAGCTCATCCGAGCCGTTGCCGAGGGTCAGCGCGCAATCGGCGGGCAGGCCGGCGTGAGCGGCGAGCGCAGCCCGCAAATCGTCGCACCGCTCGGCCGGATAGCGGTTGATCGCGACACGCCCCAGCCGCTCGCCGAGCGCCTGCTGCAGCGCCTCGGGCAAGCGAAACGGATTCTCCATCGTGTCGACCTTCACCAGCCCGGCGCTCGGCTGCACGGCATAGGCGTGCAGGCCCTGCACGTCCTGGCGCAGGGTACGGGCGAGGCGGTCGGCGAGGTTCGGAGAGGTCATGCGGGGGTGTCGACGATGTCGGGGCGGGCGATGAACGGGTTGACGATGCGAATGCCGTCGATGGCCTGATCGTGCTGCAGGTCTTCGGTGAGCAGAAAGCGGCAGCCGAGCTGACGCGCGGCGGCGAGCATCAGGGCGTCCCAGTAGCTCAGGCTGTGGCGATCCTGCAACTGCCAAGCGATGTCGACGGTCATCTCGTCGACGACCCAGGGGTTCCAGGACCGGTACCGCCGGACCAGCGCTCGCGCCGCTTCCAATGGAAGTTGCGGCGCCACGCGGCGCAGGTTCGCGTAGAGCTCGTTGAGCACCTGGGTGCTCAGCCGCGCCCGACGCTCGCGCCAGCACCACGCGAGCCATTGCTCCGCACCCCCACGCTTCTGTACGTCGCGAGGATCCTGCGCGTACAGAAGGACGTTGGTGTCAACGAAAACGGTCGAGGCGCTCGGCATAGATCTCATCGCGGGTCAGATAGCGGCCCTCGAAAGGAATGCTCTCGAATCTCAGTGCCTCTGCCATCGCCCGCTCGTAACGGACATCGCCCCGCATCTTTTCGGCGAGCATTTCACCGACGAGTCGGGACACGCTCGTGTCGCGACGCGCCGCCTCGATGCGCGCCCAATCGGCGACCTCGTCTTCCATGGTCACGGTCACATTTTTCATGGCACCTCCGAGGACGCGATTTTCGTGCGCCACGGATTTCGTGTCAACGCGCCAGCCGCAGTTCGGCAGCCCGCGCATGGGCCTGCAAACCTTCACCGTAAGCCAGTTCCGCCGCGATCGGCCCCAACACCTGCGCGCCCGCTTCGCTCACCTCGATCAGGCTGCTGCGCTTCTGGAAGTCATAGACGCCCAACGGCGATGAGAAACGCGCCGTGCCCGAGGTCGGCAGCACGTGGTTCGGACCGGCGCAGTAGTCCCCCAGGCTTTCGCTCGTGAACGCGCCGAGGAAGATCGCGCCGGCGTGACGCAGCAGCGGCTCCCAGCGATGCGGGTCGCGCGAACTGATCTCGAGATGCTCGGGCGCGATGCGGTTGGAGATCTCGCACGCCTCGTCCATGCTGCGCGTGCGGATCAACGCGCCGCGCCCCTCGAGCGACGCGCGGATCACGTCGGCCCGCGGCATCTCCGGCAGCAGCCGGTCGATCGAGGCGGCGACCTGCACGAGGTAGTCCGCGTCCGGGCAGAGCAGGATGCTTTGCGCGAGTTCGTCGTGTTCGGCCTGGCTGAAAAGATCCATCGCGACCCAGTCGGGTGGGGTCGTTCCGTCGGCAAGCACCAGGATTTCGCTCGGCCCGGCGATCATGTCGATGCCGACCCGGCCGAACACCCGGCGCTTGGCGCTCGCGACGTACGCATTGCCCGGCCCCGTGACCTTGTGCACCGCTGGAATCGTCGCGGTGCCGTAGGCGAGCGCGCCGACCGCCTGCGCGCCGCCGATCGCGAACGCCCGGTCCACCCCGGCGATCGCCGCCGCGGCGAGCACCATCGCATTGCGTTCGCCGTTCGGGGTCGGCACCGTCATCACGATTTCGCCGACGCCGGCCACTTTCGCCGGCAGCGCATTCATCAGCACGCTCGACGGATAGGTCGCCTTGCCGCCGGGCACGTAGATGCCGACGCGGTCGAGCGGCGTGACCTTCTGCCCGAGCAGGGTGCCGTCGGCGTCGCGGTAGGACCAGGAGCGGCCGCAAGCGTCGAGCTGGCGCTCGTGAAAGCTGCGCACGCGGTCGGCCGCCGCC
>CAZZWY010000350.1:680-5014 GCA_964657785.1 uncultured Acetobacteraceae bacterium | reverse complement strand
GTTCGATTCGCCGACGCAGCTGAAGCACTACCTGCGGCTGCAACTCGGTGGCCGCGGCTTCGAAGTCTTCGCGGTGCTCTTCCTCGACGCCCGAAACCGCCTGCTGCAACTCGAGGAGATGTTCCGCGGCAGCTTGACGCAGACCAGCGTCTACCCGCGCGAGGTCGTCGCGCGGGCGCTCGCGCTCAACGCGGCCTCGGTGATCTTCGCCCACAACCATCCGTCGGGGGCGGCCGAACCGTCGAAAGCCGATGAAACCCTGACGCACGCGCTGTCGGCGGCGCTGAGGCTGGTCGACGTCCGGGTGCTCGACCATCTCGTGGTCGGCGCCGACACCGTCGTGTCGTTTGCCGAGCGCGGGCTGATCTGACCGCCTGGAGGAGAATCCCGGGCATCAAGCCGCGCGGTCCCTTGCCGATAACCGAGTTCACCCCAGCCCGTCTCGCTGCCGCCCGTCATGTCTGCGCCTTCCGCAACTGCCCTCTTGCCGACGAGCCACGACCCGTGGATCGTCGCGCTGTCGCTGGTCATCGCGACGCTGGCCGGCTACGTGTCGCTCGACCTGGCGCGCCGGGTGCGACTGCAGGAGAACGGCGCTGCCGTCTGGTGGTGGGCCGGCGGCTCGCTCGCGCTCGGCTCCGGCATCTGGGCGATGCATTTCGTCGGAATGCTCGCCTACTCGCTGCCGGTCCAGCTAGGGTACACGCGCGGGCTCACGCTGGTCTCGTGGATCGCCGCGGTGGCCGTTTCCGCGGTGGCGCTCGGCATCGCGACGCGGGAATCGCTGAGCGCCGGTCGCCTCGTCGCCGGGGCGCTGGTGATGGGTTCGGGCATCTGCGCGATGCACTACACCGGGATGGCGGCGATCGACCTCGCGCCGGGCATCGTCTGGAATGTCGGGCTCGTCGCCGCGTCGGCCGGCATTGCGATCGTCGCCTCGGGCGCCGCGCTCGCCATCTTCTTCATGCTGCGCCGGGTCAGCGAACAGCGCGGACTGACCTGGCAGGTGCTCGCCGCGGTCGCGGTCGGGCTCGCGATCAGCGGCATGCACTACACCGGCATGGCCGCCGCGGGTTTTCCGGTCGGCGCTGTCTGCGCGAGCGCCGGGTCGTTGTCGGAGGGCTATCTCGGCGGGCTCGTCGCGACGACATCGGTCGCGCTGCTGCTGCTGGCACTGACGGCGTCGATCTTCGATGCCAACATGCAGCGCCGAACGCGCCGCTTGGCCGATTCGTTGCAGACCAGCAACGAGCAACTCCAGGTCGCGAACGCCGAACTGCAACGGCGTGCGTTCATGGATCCGCTGACCGACCTGCCCAACCGCATGCTGTTCGAAGACCGCCTGGCCCACGCGGTCAGGCGCTGGGCGCGCCGGGACGAGGGCGCGCCCGAACGCGGCCTCGATCGCGCCGGGCCCGACCGGCTCGCCGTGCTCTTCATCGATCTCGACGGCTTCAAGCAGGTCAACGATTCGCTCGGCCACGCCGCCGGCGATCTCGTGCTCAAGTCGGTGGGCAGGCGCTTGCAGGGGGTGGCACGCGCCGGTGATACCGTCGCGCGCGTCGGCGGCGACGAATTCCTGTTGCTGGTCGAGGAGGTGAGCGGTCTCGCCGATGCGGTCGAGGTCGCGCGCCGCGTGCTGAAAGCCCTCGGCGAGCCGCTCGACGTCGGTGGTCAGCGGGTCGAGATTTCCGCCTCGGTCGGCATCGTCGTCCATCCGGATCAGGGCCAGGGCGACAAGCTGATCGCCCACGCCGACTCGGCGATGTATGCGGCCAAGCGCGCCGGCGGCAACAACTACGCGGTGTTCGAGTCGGCCATGGATGCCGACGCACTGGCGCGGCTCACCTTGCAGAACGACCTGCGCCACGCCGCGGCGCTCGGCCAGATGCACCTGCACTACCAGCCGAAGGTCGACTGCCGGCGCGGCCAGATCATCGGCGTGGAGGCGCTCCTGCGCTGGGTTCACCCGCTGCGCGGCATGATCGGTCCGAACGAGTTCATTCCGATCGCGGAGCGATTCGGCATCATGAGCAGTCTCGGCCAGTGGGTGATCGACGAGGCCTGCCGGCAGATCGCCGAATGGGCCGACGGGGGCCTGCGGATGCGGGTCGCGATCAACCTGTCGGTGCATCAGCTGCGCGAGACCGACCTCGTGGCGCGCATCGCCGCCGCACTCGGGCGCCACCGCATCGACCCGTCGCAGCTGCTCTGCGAAATCACCGAGTCGGTCGCGATGGAAGACATCGGGGCGACGCACGACACCTTCGACGGCCTGGCCCACATCGGGGTCTTTCTCTCGATCGACGATTTCGGCACCGGCTATTCGAGCCTCAGCTACCTGCGCCGGCTGCCGGCGCGGCAGCTCAAGATCGACCGCAGCTTCATCGACGACCTGGAAGACAACAGCGACGCCCGCGCGGTCGTCGACGCGGTGATCCGTCTCGCGCACGCGCTCGGCCTCACGGTCGTCGCCGAAGGCGTCGAAACCGAAGGCCAGCGGACGATCCTCGGCCAGTTGGGGTGCGACGAACTGCAAGGCTATTTCTTCGCTCGTCCGATGCCGGCGGACCGGTTGCTCAGCTGGGCACACGGCAACCGGCCGATCGACGCGGCGGCTTTCTCGCCCTCGATCGTTCAGGAAGCGGCCTAGGCGTCTCGAAAAAGGAGCCGGCAGCCAATGCGGCAAGATGCGCGGCGTGAACCCGCCCGCCGCTTGTCTTGCTCCCGCCGCTTCGGCCGCCGCCCTGCCATGACCAAGCTGCATGCGCTCGACGAACTCGGCGAATTCCGCCGGGCGCTGCTCCAGGCCCGCCTCGACGCCGCCGAGCGGGCGCGCCTCGCGACCGAACGCGCCGCGCTCGAGACGCGTGAGCGCGAACTGTTCACGCGCAGCGTCGGTCCGGTGGCGCCGCTGCGCCGTGCCGCCCAGCGACACCAGCGCCACGCCCCGCCGGCGCCGGTGCCCCGGCAACGCGAGCGCGACGAGGCCGCGGTGATGCGCGAGGCGATCTCCGACGAATTCGACGTCGAATCGTTGCTCGAGACCGACGACGCGCTCTCGTTCCGCCGCCGCGGCATCGGCCCGGAGGTCGTCGCCAAGCTGCGCCGCGGGGTCTGGGCGATCCAGGCGCAGTGCGACCTGCATGGCCTGCGGCGCGACGAGGCTCGCGAGCAGCTGGCCGAGTTCCTGCGCGAGTCGGGGCGGTCCGGCCATCGCTGCGTTCGCGTCATCCACGGCAAGGGGCTCGGCTCGCCGGGCCGCGAGCCGGTGCTCAAGGGCAAGGTCAAGAGCTGGCTGGTGCAGAAGACCGAGGTGATCGCCTTCACCCAGGCCCGCGCGTCCGAAGGGGGCGCCGGGGCGCTGCTGGTGTTGCTGGCGTCGGCGCGGCCGTCGCGCTGAAACCGACCTCGGCTCAGCCGAGCTGCACGCGGATGCGGTGAGTCGTCGAGTCGTTCGGCAACGGGATGGGAGCGCCGGGGTCGATCGGCCGGCCGTCGAACTCGATCCGCGCAGCCGCCCCGTCGCCGGCGCGGTTCTCGACGTGGATCTCGAACACGGTGGTCCGCCCGTCCGGCGCGCGCCTCCGGTAGACGATGTCGAAGCCGGGCCACTCGGGCGGGATGCAGGGAACGATCCTGAGCTGATCACCCGAGAGCCGGAAGCCGAGAACGGCTTCGAGCCCGGCCCGGTACAGCCACGCCGCCGAGCCGGTGTACCAGGTCCAGCCACCGAGGCCGACGTGCGGCGGCTCCGCATATACATCGGCAGCGACGACGTACGGTTCGACGCGGTAGCGCTCGGCTGCCTCGCGGCTCGCGGCCTGCCGGATCGGATTGAGCAGATCGAACGCGGCATGGGCCCGCGCGGTGTCGCCGAGCCCGGCCCAGGCGAAGACCGTCCAGGCCGCGCCGTGGGTGTACTGACCACCGTTCTCACGCACGCCCGGCGGGTAGCCCTTGATGTAGCCCGGGTCTTTCCGGCTCTGGCGATCGAACGGCGGCGTGAAGAGTCTCGAGACGCGATTGGCCGGATCGACGAGCAGGCGGTCGACCGAGGCCATCGCCTCGCGCGCCCGCGCGTCCGGCGGCGCGCCCGGGTCGGCAGCGATCACGCTCCAGGACTGGGCGATGGTGTCGATGCGGCATTCGTCGCTGCCGGCGGAGCCGAGCGGCGTGCCGTCGTCGTAGTAGCCACGGCGATACCACGCGCCGTCCCACGCCGCGTCGAGCGCCGCCCGCAACCGCGTCGCCACACCCTGCCAGCGGGCCGCGCGCGCTGCCTCGCCGCGCGCCGACGCGACCGGCGCGAAATCGCGGATCGCCTTCGACAG
>CAZZWY010000350.1:0-670 GCA_964657785.1 uncultured Acetobacteraceae bacterium | reverse complement strand
ATCAGCGGCAGGCCGTGCGCACCCATCGCCAAGCTCGCATCGAGCGCCAGGGCACAGTGGGCATAGAGGCTGACCGTGTCGGCCGAGACACCCGGCTGGAAGAACGCATCCGCCGCCCCGCCCTCGATGGCCGGGCCGGTCAAAAACGGCAACTCGACGTCCCAGACCGAGGCATCGCCCGTGACCTCGACATACCGCGCCGCGACATGGACCAGCCAGACGCGGTCGTCGCTGATGCGGGTGCGAACGCCCTGCCCGCCCGGCGGCAGCCACCAGTGCTGCACGTCGCCCTCGGCGAACTGCCGCCCCGCGGCGCGCAACAGGTGTTCCCGGGCCAGGTCCGGACGGCTGATGCAAAGCGCCATCACGTCCTGCAGCTGGTCGCGAAAGCCGTAGGCGCCGCTGGCCTGGTAGTAGGCGGTGCGCGCCCACACCCGGCAGCCGAGCACCTGATAAGGCAGCCAGTGGTTGAGCATCACGTCGAGCGCCCGGTCGGGTGTCGTGACCTGCACGGTGTCGAGCACCTCGCGCCACTGCGTGTCGACAGCTTTCAGCAGGGCCCCGGCGTCGGTGGCACGGAAGCGTTCGACGAGCGCTCTCGCGTCGGCCTCCGACGGCGCCTCGCCGAGCAGCAGCGTCAGGTCGAGCTGGGTGCCCGGGGGCAGCTCGA
>CAZZWY010000349.1:0-5016 GCA_964657785.1 uncultured Acetobacteraceae bacterium | reverse complement strand
GCGGCGATCGCCGCCTTCGATCAGTCGGCGGCCGGCTACCAGCAGACGGTACTCGGCGCCTTCCTGAACGTCGCCAACACGCTGCGCGCGCTGGCGAGCGACGCCGACGCGCTCGCGGCGCAGGCGAATGCCGAGGCGCTCGCCCGCCAGTCGTTCGACCTGATCACGCGTCAGTACAAGCTCGGCGCGATCAGCAATTTCTCGCTGCTCGACGCGCAACGAACCTGGCAGCAGACCCGCATCGCCCTGGTGCAGGCGCAGGCTGCCCGCCTCGCCGACAGCGCCGCGCTCTTCCAGGCGCTCGGCGGTGGCTGGTGGAATCGGGCCGAGCTCGCCGACGTCTCGATCGACGCGAGCCGCGCCGTGCCGGCCCCCACGCCGTGACCGGCATCGCCTCAATCTCCGGAGACCGACCTTGAAGAAGACGACCAAGCGAATTTTGATCATGCTGGCCTGCGTGCTGGTGCTGGTCGCGGTGCTGGGATTCGGCTTTTTCCTGCACATCCAGAAGCTGATCGCGTCGGCGCCGAAGCCGGGGGCGCAGACCGTCTCGGTGATCGAGGCGCGGACGCTCGAGTGGCAGCCGCAGCTCGCCGCGGTCGGCACGCTCGTCGCGGTGCGCGGTGTCGACGTCACGACCGAGATCGCCGGCCTGGTGCGCACCGTGCAGTTCAAGTCCGGCGACGAGGTCAAGGCCGGCCAGGTGCTGCTGCAGCTGAATGCCGATTCCGACCTCGCCGCGCTGCAATCGCTGCAGACTGCCGCCGACCTGTCGGCGACGACGCTGGCCCGCGACAAGCAGCAGTTCGAGGCCGACGCGATCAGCCGGGCGCAGCTCGACAACGACACCGCGGACCTGAAGAGCAAGCGGGCGCTGGCGCTGCAGCAGCAGGCGACGATCGCGAAGAAGACGATTCGCGCGCCGTTCGCAGGCCGGCTCGGCATCACGACGGTCAATCCCGGCCAATACCTGAACCCTGGCGACAAGATCGTGACCTTGCAGACCATCGACCCGATCTACGTCGACTTCTACCTGCCGCAAAAGCAGCTCGGCGGGCTCAAGCTCGGCCAGGTCGTGAATGTGATGACCGACGGCTTCCCCGGCCAGAGCTTCGCGGGCCGCATCACGGCGATCAACCCGAAGGTCGACACGACGACGCGCAACGTGCTCGTCGAGGCGACGCTGCCGAACCCGAAGCGGCTCCTGCTGCCCGGCATGTTCGCCAACGCGGTGGTCGACGCCGGCGAGAAGCAGCGCTACCTCACGCTCCCTCAGACCGCGATCACCTACAACCCCTACGGCTCGACGATCTTCGTGGTCGGCCCGGCGGGGGCGGCGAGCGGCGCCGCCGGCACCGGAGCGCCGCCTGCGTCCGGGGCGGTGCTGGCGCCGGCCTCCGCACCCGCCTCCGGCCCGGGCGGCCTGGCGGTGCGGCAGGTGTTCGTGACGACGGGCGAGACGCGCGGCGATCAGGTCGCGATCCTGAAGGGCCTGTCGGAGGGTCAGCAGGTCGTGACCAGCGGCCAGGTGAAGCTGAAGAACGGCACCCCGGTGGTCATCGACAACAGCGTGCAGCCGGCGAACAGCCCGAACCCGACGCCGCAGGAAAAGTAAGGGGCGCCCGTGAACTTCACCGACATCTTCATCAAGCGGCCGGTGCTCGCCCTGGTGGTGAGCCTGCTGATCGTCGTGCTCGGCCTGCGCTCGCTCTTTTCCCTGCCGGTCAACCAGTATCCGAAGACGCAGAACGCGGTCGTCACGATCTCGACGACCTACTACGGCGCCGATGCGCAGACCGTCGCCGGCTTCATCACCCAGCCGCTCGAGGGTGCGATCGCGCAGGCGCAGGGCATCGACTACCTGTCGTCGTCGTCGAGCAGCGGCGTCTCGACCATCACCGCGACGCTGCGCCTCAATTACGACGCGAACCGCGCGCTGACCGAGATCAACACCCAGGTGCAATCGGTGCGCAACCAGCTGCCGGCGCAGGCGCAGGCCTCGGTGCTGACGGTCGCGACCGGCTCGACGATCGACGCAATGTACCTCGGCTTCTACAGCGACACGCTGCCGACCAACGACGTCACCGACTTCCTGCAGCGTGTCGTCAAGCCCAAGCTCGATTCGGTCGACGGCGTGCAGACGGCCGAGCTGCTCGGCGCGCGCCTCTTCGCGCTGCGCGCCTGGCTCGACGCCAACAAGCTCGCCGCGCACGGCCTGACCGCGGCCGACGTGAGCACCGCGCTGGCGAGCAACAACTACCTCGCCGCGCTCGGCGCCTCCAAGGGCCAGATGGTCACCGTGCCGCTGACCGCCGGCACCGACCTGCACACGGTCGACGAGTTCAAGAAGCTCGCGGTCAAGCAGAGCGGTGACGCGATCGTCCGCCTCGAGGACGTCGCGACCGTCACGCTCGGCTCGGAGACCTACGACTTCAACGTCGCGTTCAGCGGCGTGCGCTCGGTCTTCATCGGCATCAAGGTCGCGCCCGAGGCCAACATCCTCGATGTCGCCAAGCGCGTCCGCGGCGTCTTCCCGGGGATCCGGGCCGACCTGCCCGGCGGGCTGACCGGCGAGATCGTCTACGACTCGACGTCGTTCATCAACACCTCGATCTTCGAGGTCGTGAAGACGCTCGTCGAGGCGCTCGTGATCGTGACGATCGTGATCTTCCTGTTCCTGGGAAATTTCCGGGCGGTGATCGTGCCGGTGATCGCGATGCCGCTCTCGCTCATCGGCACCTTTTTCGTGATGCTGATCCTCGGCTACTCGATCAACCTGCTGACCCTGCTCGCGCTGGTGCTGGCGATCGGTCTCGTCGTCGACGACGCGATCATCGTGGTCGAGAACGTCGACCGGCACATGAAGGAGGAAGGCAAGTCGCCGATGCAGGCAGCGTTCATCGCCGCGCGCGAGCTCGGCAGCCCGATCCTCGCGATGACGGTCGTGCTGATCGCGGTCTACGTGCCGATCGGCTTCCAGGGGGGCTTGACCGGCGCGCTCTTCACCGAGTTCGCGTTCACGCTCGCCGGCTCGGTGGCGGTGTCGGGCATCGTCGCCCTGACGCTCTCGCCGATGATGGCTTCGCGCTTCTTCCGGGGCGACCAGGACAGCAGCCGGTTCGCCCGCTTCATCGACCGCAATTTCGAGAGGCTTCACCGCGGCTACGGGCGGCTGCTGCACAGCCTGCTCGACACCTGGGTGGTGCTGGTCGTGATGGGCGTGATCCTCTCCGCGCTGCTCGTCGTGATGTTCAAGATGTCGCAGTCCGAACTCGCGCCGGAGGAGGACCAGGGCATCGTCGTCTCGCAGGTGGTCGGGCCGCCGACCGCGACGTCCGACCAGATGCAGACCTACGCCGACCAGGTCTTCAAGGTCGCCAAGGCCGAGCCCGAATACAACCAGATGTTCCAGATCACCGGCGTTCCGACGGTGAACCAGGGCATCGGCGGCGTGCTGCTGAAGACGTGGGAGGACCGCACCCGCAGCGCCAAGCAGCTGCAGCAGGACCTGCAGGCGAAGTGGAACAAAATCGCCGGCGCCCGCGTCGCCGCGTTCCAGTTTCCGGCGCTGCCGGGGGCGACCGGCCTGCCGGTGCAGTTCGTCATCACGACCACCGAGCCGTTCGAGAACCTCAATGCCGTCGCCCAGCAGGTGGTCGACAAGGCACGCGCGCAGAACAAGTTCTACTTCGCCGACGTCGACCTGAAGCTCGACAAGCCGCAGGCGACGGTCGTCGTCGATCGCGACAAGGTGAGCTCGCTCGGCATGACGCAGCAGGATGTCGGCGCCTCGCTCGGTGCGGCGCTCGGCGGCGGCTACGTCAACTACTTCTCCATCGCCGGGCGCTCGTACAAGGTCATTCCCCAGGTGCTGCAGACCGACCGGCTGAACCCTGCCGACGTGCTCGATTTCTACATCCGCACGCCGAACGCCGGGCTGATTCCCGCAAGCACCGTCGCGAGCATCAAGAACGAGGTCGTGCCGGAGGCGATCACCCGTTTCCAGCAGCTGAACTCGGCGACGATCGCGGGGGTGTCGGGCGCTTCCCAGGGCGAGATCCTGCAGTTCCTGCGCGACACCCTGCACGAGGTCGCGCCGAGCGGCTACAACGTCGACTACTCGGGCCAGTCGCGCCAGTTCGTGCAGGAGTCGGGCGGCTTTCTGGTGACGATGATGTTCGCCATCATCATCGTGTTCCTGGCGCTCGCGGCGCAGTTCGAGAGCTTCCGCGATCCGGTCGTGATCCTCGTCTCGGTGCCGCTCGCGCTCTTCGGCGCGCTCATCTTCATCTTCCTCGGCTTCGCCTCGATGAACATCTACACCGAGGTCGGGCTCGTCACGCTGATGGGGCTCATCAGCAAGCACGGGATCCTCATCGTCGAGGTCGCGAACCAGATGCAAAAGGCGGGCAGGACCAAGCGCCAGGCGATCGAGGAGGCGGCCGGCGTTCGCCTTCGGCCGATCCTGATGACGACCGCGGCGATGGTCTTCGGCGTCATCCCGCTCGTGATCGCGTCGGGCGCGGGCGCGGCGGGCCGGCAGGCGATGGGGATCGTGATCTTCACGGGCCTGTCGATCGGCACGCTGTTCACGCTCTTCGTCGTGCCGGCGATGTACCTCTTCATCGGCTCGGAGCACAGGAAGGGCGACGCCGGCGAGGCCTTTGTCGAAGGCGACCCGGCGCCACGCACGCCGCCCCAGGCCCTGCCGGCCGCTTCCTGACGGGCGTGTGACGCAGCCCCCGTCCGGGCGGTGTTGCGGCGTGTAAAGCGGCGGCGACCCCTCCGCGCCGTGTCAACGACAGCGCGAGCGTGGTCGTTCAACCGGAAGCAGGCGGCGGGTCCGGCCCGATGGGTGAGGCCGGTGCACTGCACGGCCACCGGACGCCTCGATGACTTCACTGCTCGCTCGCGCGGCCGCCCCGCTGGCTGCCACCACCTTCGTGCTCGTCGGCTGCGTCGTGCAGGCGCCGCCGCCGCAGCGGGTCGTCGTCGCGGCGCCGGTCGCGTACGTGC
>CAZZWY010000348.1:4253-5025 GCA_964657785.1 uncultured Acetobacteraceae bacterium | reverse complement strand
AGCTCGCCGAGCGCGTCGCCAGCGAGGTCGGGCGGCTCGACGCGCTGGTGGGCGAGCTGCTGACCCTGCACCGGCTCGAGTCCGCCCACGGCCCCGGCGGCGAGCCGCTCGAGCGCGAGACGATCGACCTGCGCGACGTGCTCGAGACGATCGCCGCCGACGCCTCGTTCGAAGCACAGGCCAGCGGCTGCGACGTCGTGCTCGACGCGGGCGAGCGCTTCGTCGCCCGGGTCAACGGCGACCTGGTCTACCGGGCGATCGAGAACGTCGTGCGCAACGCCGTCCGCTATGCGCCGAAGGGCAGCCGGGTCGAGATCTCCGCCCGGGGGTTGGCCGCGCCGCCGCGGCTGCGCATCGTCGTCGCCGACCGCGGGCCCGGCGTGCCGACCGACAAGCTGGAGGCGATCTTCGAGCCCTTCGTGCGCATCGACGGCAACGCGTCGTCGCGCAGCACCGGCCTCGGGCTGGCGCTGGCACGCCGCGCGGTGACGTCACACGGCGGGCGCATCGAGGCGCAGCTTCGGCCGGGGGGCGGGCTGCTGGTCGAGATCGATGTGCCGGAAGGGATGACGTGACGCTCGGCGGCCTCGCCTAGACCGCCCGCGCCAGCGCCAGGTAGTCGTCCACCGACACCTCCTCCGCACGCCGCTGCGTGTCGAAGCTGCCGGCGAAGCCGCGCTCGTCGAGCCATCGCCCGAGCGTATGGCGCAGGAGCTTCCTGCGCTGCGAGAACGCGACGCGGACGAGCTCGCCGAGCAGGACCGGGTCGAGG
>CAZZWY010000348.1:0-4205 GCA_964657785.1 uncultured Acetobacteraceae bacterium | reverse complement strand
CCGGCAGCGGCTCCATCCGGACCACCGCCGACTCGACCCGCGGCGGCGGATCGAAGGCCTCGGGCGGCACGTCCAGCACGTTCTCGAGCGCGTAGCGCCACTGCAGCATGACGCTGAGCCGACCGTACGCCTTGCCGCCGGGGCCGGCCGTCATGCGGTCGACGACTTCCTTCTGCAGCATGAAGTGCTGGTCGAGCACCTGCGGCACGGCGTCGAGCAGGTGGAAGAGGATCGGCGTCGAGATGTTGTAGGGCAGGTTGCCGACGATTCGCAGCCGCCGTCCGCGTTCGCTCGCCAGGCTCGCGAAATCGACCTTCAGCACGTCGGCTTCGATGACCTCGAGTTCGGGCCGCCGTCGCAGGCGCGCCGCCAGGTCGCGATCGAGCTCCACGACCGTCAGCCGCAGGCACCTGGCGACGAGCGGGTCCGTCATCGCCCCGAGACCGGGCCCGATCTCGACCAGGGCATCGCCCGGCCGCGGGTCGATGGTCTCGACGATCCGGTCGATCACCGAGCGGTCGATCAGGAAATGCTGCCCGAACCGCTTGCGGGGAATGTGTTGCAAGAGACGCGTTTCAAGAGATGCGTTTGACCGGAATCGCCGCAGCGTTCGGCGTGGCGTCGGCCTACTGCGGCGGGTCGCGCAGTTCGACGTAGGCCCGGGCGCGCAGGTCGCGCAGCCACTCGACGTAGGCGTCGTCGAACTTCGCCTCGCGCAGTTCGTTGCGAGCCTGCTCGCGCTGCTGCTTCAGGTCGAGCGAGGTCTGGCGCCGCTCGAGCACCTGGATCAGGTGCACGCCGAAGCGCGAGACGATCGGCTCGGAGATGCCGTTGATCGGCAGCGCCTTCATCGCCTCCTCGAACTCCGGCACGAGCTGGCCGGGGGATGTCCAGCCGAGGTCGCCGCCGCGGTCGGCCGAGCCGTCCTGCGAATTTTCGCGGGCGAGCTGCTCGAAGGTCTTGGTCCCGGCGAGGATCTCGCGCCGGAAGCCGGCGAGACGCCGCTCGGCCGCTTCCTGGGTCAGCTCGCCCGTCGGGCGCAGCAGGATGTGGCGCGCCCGCGTCTGCTCGATCTGGTAGGCACTCGCTTCGCTGCGCGCCACGAGCTTCAGGACGTGAAAGCCCGCACCCGTCCGCAGCAGGGTCGGCCGCACGTCGCCGGGCTTGAGCGACTGCACGGCCTCGACGAACACGTCGGGCAGGCGGTCGGCGGGCTTCAGGCCGATCACGCCACCCGCCTGGCGATTGCCGTCTTCCGAGACCTCGCGCGCGACCGTCTCGAACGCCTCGCCGGCCTTGACGCGCGCCAGCGCCGCCTCGGCTCGTTGCTGCCGCTCGGCCACGACGGCATCGCTCGCCGCCTCGGGCACGGTGACGAGGATCTGCGCGATATTGAGCTGCGCGGACGTCCCCGCGGCGGCCTTGCGCTTGTCGATCAGCGCGTCGATCTCGTCGTTGCCGATCCGGATCCGCGCGTTGACCTCCTTCTCTCGCAGGCGCTCGACCATCAGCTGATCGCGGATGTTGCTGCGGAACTTGCCGAAGTCGACGCCCTGCTGCCTGAGCCGATCCCGCAGCTGCGCCAGGGTGAGCTGATTCTGCTGCGCGACGCTCTCGACGGCGCGGTCGAGCTCGGCCTCGTCGATGCGCGGCCCGTTCTCGCGCGCATTGGTGACCTGTACCCGGTCGTTGATGAGCGCGTCGAGCACCTGACGCCGCAGCTCGGGCGCGGGCGGAAGCGGGGTATGCGTCTTGGCGGCGTCCGCCCGGATCACGGCGAGCCGCTGCTGCAGCTCGGCATTCGTGACGAGCTCCTGGTTGACGACGGCGAGGATGTAGTCGGCGGTGTTGGGCTGGACGCTCGACCCCGTCTGCGCACGCACGGACGGCCCCGCGGCACCGAAGGCGATCGGCAGCGCGACGGCCAGGAGACTTCCGGCACGACGAAGTCGGCGCAGGCCCGGGAAGCGAAAGCGGAAATCAGTCATAGGCATTCGACGGTGGAAGCGGAGCGCGGTCGTCGCGCAGGAGCCGAAACCCCGGGATATTGTCTTTCAGCGACTGCAGCGGGTTGGAGCCGAGGTTCAGGCGCGACAGGCCGACGAATTCGAGCTGCAGCGCGAGCCGAGTCGTTGCCTCGCTCAAACCCGTCGAGAGCCGGCTCGCGACCACGCGCCCGATCCAGCAACCGGCGTCGTATTCGAAGCCGACGACCGAATCGATGACGCGCTTTTCGAGCGTGCTGTAGTTGACGCGGCCGACCGCATACCAGCTGCCGCCGCAACTCTTTCCCGCGCCGCCGTTGCGGGCGCTCGACTCGATCGGCGTCGGCCCGTAGATCGGCCATTGCCAGCCGAGTTCCACCTGTTCGCTCAGGCCCCGGGTGTAGCGATAGGTCACGTTGACGGTGCGGTAGGGCCCGGGCGAATACCGGAACCCCATGATCGAACGCGCCCAGCGCTTGGTCTCGGGGCTGTACTGCAGGGTCGCGTCGAGCGTCCAGTTCGGCACCAAAGTGGTCGAGCCGAGCAGCGCGACGTCGGAGAAGCGCTGCGTCTGCGGCGGCCCGACGCCGGCGTACGGATCGTCGGGATTCGGGGTGACGTACTGGTCGCGGAGCAGATAGCGCTGGGCGATGCCGAAGCGCGCGGCCTCGGCACCGGAGCGCGGGTCGATGAGGCGCGTCGTGAGGCCGGCCGTAACCTGGTGCAGGTCGGCGACGCGATCGACGCCGGTGAAGGCGTTCTCGGCGAAGATCGCGTCGAAGTTGAAGTCACGCGGCGCCGAGTCGAAGTTCGGCAGGCCGGCCTGATTGCGGAACGGCGTGTCGACGTAGAGCAGGCGCGGCTCGAGCGTCTGCGTCACAGCGCGGCCGAAGAAGCTCGTGTCGCGCTCGAAGACCCAGCTGCTGTCGAGGCTCACGGTCGGGATCAGGCGCGATGGCCCGCGCTGGCCGAAGGCGTCGGGCGAATCGAGCGCGTAGCTCGCGGCGTTGAACGACACCTTCGGCGTCAAGGTCCAGCCGGGCGACGCGAACGGGCGCGCGATGCTGCCGAGGACATGCAGCCGACTGCCCGTCTGCCGCGCCAGGCGCGTCGCGTCGCCGGGATTGCTGAAGCGATTGAACTCGGTTTCGAGCGCGACCTCGAGACCACCGCCGAAGCCGCCGGCGTAGCGGGCGCCGATCTGCGGCAGGCGATCGTAGGGGCCGTCGATGCGGGTTGTCGGGTCGGCCGTCTGCAGCACCTGCCAGCTCTGGATCCGGGCGTAGCTGGTCCAGTCGTCGCCGAACGGGTGGCTGAGCTTCAGGTCCGACGCGAGCAGCCGCGGCATCTGGGTCAGCACGTCGCGCGGGAAGTCTTTCCAGTAGTCGTCGTCCGAGACGCGCAGCGCCCGCACCTCCAGGCGGGTGCGATCGGCGAAATCCTGGTCGTGCTGGGCGTTGAGCGAGTAGCGGGTCGTGTGGGTGAGCTGGTCGGCGGGCAGCAGGTTCAGGTCCCAGTTGCCATTGAAGGTCGGCTCGAGGTAGCGGACCTGGGCATCGGCACCGACCCCGCGCCGCGTCGCGATCTCCGGCGTGATGGTCGCGTCCCGGTTCGGCGCGATGTTCCAGTAGTAGGGCGCCGAGAACTGCAGGCCGCTCTTGGTGTCGATGCCGATGCTCGGCGGCAGCCAGCCCGACTTGCGCTCGTCGGTGAGCGGAAAGCTGAAGTGCGGCGCAGCCAGGATCGGCACGCCGTAGAACCGCATCACCGCCCCTTCGGCCACGCCTTCGTTGGCAGCGAAGTCGAGGGTCAGCTTGTCGGTGGACAACAGCCAGGCGGGCTCGCCGGTGCCGTCGACGCTGCAGCTCGTGTAGGTCGCGCGGGTGGCGACGGCGCGGTCCGCATCGAGGAAGTCGACGCGTTCGGCGGAACCGCCCGCGCCGGTCTTGGCGAAGTGGTAGATCGGGTTGAGAAAGAAGCCCTCGAAGCTCTGCACCTTCATCTGCAATTCGGGGCCGGAGTAGCTGTTGCCGTCCCGCGTGATCCTGACGTTGCCGCGGGCGATCGCGAGGTCGTCGGATTGCTGGTAGATCAGCCGGTCGGCGCGAATCCGCAGGCTGCCGCGCCGGAAGTCGGCATGGCCTTCGGCGACGGTGTCCAGATCGGGCCGGCCGTTGAGGGAGTCGGCGCGCAGGATGATCGGGAGCTGCTTGCCGGCGT
>CAZZWY010000347.1:0-5046 GCA_964657785.1 uncultured Acetobacteraceae bacterium | reverse complement strand
AGGCCCAGAAAGAGAAAAGATCATGGCTGATATCAGGCAGGGATCCCTGTCCGGGCTGACCGAACAGGAAGCCAAGGAGTTCCACGGAATCTTCATGACGAGCTTCATCATCTTCACGTTGATCGCGATCGTTGCGCACTTCCTGGCGTGGCAATGGCGGCCCTGGTTGCCCGGGGCGAGCGGATATGCGTCGATCGTGAACGACGCCAAAGAAGTCGCGATGGCCGCCATCGCCGTCGCTTTCAACGCTTAGGAGGAAAGCACATGTGGCGCATTTGGATGCTGTTCGACCCCCGCAGGACGCTGATCGCTCTGTTCACGTTCCTGTTCGTGCTCGCGCTGGTGATTCACTTCATCCTGCTCAGCACCGATCGTTTCAACTGGCTGGAGGGTCCGCATCACGGCATGACGGCCACGGGCCAGATGTCACCGCTGCCCGGGACCGTCGCGTCTCCGGTCGCGCCCGCGACCAAGTAGGGACGGAACCTGGCGTGAAGCGGGCAGGGCGCGGGGACGCGTCCGCCCCTGTCCGCTATCTACAGTTGACCGGGAGCGCGCCGCGAGCGGCGGGCTCCCGAAGGGGAATGTGGTCATGGCGATGCTGAGTTTCGAGCGTAAATACCGGGTCCGTGGTGGCACCCTGATGGGCGGCGACCTGTTCGACTTCTGGGTCGGGCCGTTCTTCGTCGGCTTCTTCGGCGTGACCGCGGCGTTCTTCTCGATCGTCGGCACGCTGTTGATCGTCTGGGGCGCTTCGCAAGGGCACACCTGGAACCTCTGGCAGATCTCGATCGCGCCGCCCGACCTGCGCTATGGCCTCGGCATGGCGCCGCTGATGGAGGGCGGCCTCTGGCAGCTGATCACCGTCTGCGCGCTCGGCGCCTTCATCTCGTGGGCGCTGCGGGAAGTGGAGATCTGCCGCAAGCTCGGCATCGGCTATCACGTGCCCTTCGCCTTCGCGGTGGCGATCCTCGCCTACGTGAGCCTGGTGGTGGTCCGCCCGGTGCTGCTCGGCGCCTGGGGGCACGGCTTCCCGTACGGGATCATGAGCCACCTCGACTGGGTGTCCAACACCGGCTATCAGTACCTGCACTTCCACTACAACCCGGCGCACATGCTGGCGGTGAGCTTCTTCTTCGCGACGACCTTCGCACTGTCGCTGCACGGGGCGCTGATCCTCTCCGCCGCGAATCCGAAGAAGGGCGAGACGGTCAAGACCGCCGAGCACGAGAACACGTTTTTCCGCGACACCATCGGCTACTCGATCGGCACGCTCGGCATCCACCGGCTCGGCCTCTTCCTCGCCCTCTCGGCCGGGTTCTGGAGCGCCGTCTGCATCGTCATCAGCGGTCCCTTCTGGACCCGTGGCTGGCCCGAATGGTGGAGCTGGTGGCTGAACCTGCCTATCTGGCGTTGAGTTGCGGATGACCCCGAGGAGACTTCGATGAAGCCCGAATACCAGAACATCTTCACCCGGGTGCAGGCGGTGGCGCCCGCCTATCCCGGCATCCCGCTCGCCCGCGGCAACAAGGAGCGGGAAGGCCCGCCGGTCCACCTGCACCTGCTCGGCCGCTTCGGCGATGCGCAGCTCGGGCCGATCTACCTCGGCTGGTTCGGCCTGGCCTCGCTGATCTGCGGCTTTCTCGCGATCGAGATCATCGGCCTGAACATGCTGGCCTCGGTCAACTGGAACCCGATCCAGTTCGTGCGCCAGCTGCCCTGGCTGGCGCTCGAGCCGCCGCCGCCCGGCAACGGCCTGCACCTCTTCCCGCCGTTGAACCAGGGCGGCTGGTGGCTGATGGCCGGCTTCTTCATGACGACTTCGGTGCTGCTCTGGTGGGCGCGCATGTACAGCAGGGCGCGCGCGCTCGGCATGGGCACGCACGTGCCGTGGGCCTTCGCCGCGGCGATCTGGCTGATGCTCTGCCTCGGCTTCATCCGGCCCCTGCTGATGGGCAGCTTCGGCGAGGCCGTGCCGTTCGGCATCTTCCCGCACCTCGACTGGACGGCGGCGTTCTCGATCCGCTACGGCAACCTCTTCTACAACCCGTTCCACATGCTGTCGATCGTGTTCCTCTACGGCGCGACGCTGCTCTTCGCGATGCACGGCGCGACGATCCTCGCCGTGAGCCGCTTCGGCGGCGAGCGTGAACTCGAGCAGATCGTCGACCGCGGCACGGCCTCGGAACGCGCGGCGCTCTTCTGGCGCTGGACGATGGGCTTCAACGCCACGATGGAGTCGATCCACCGCTGGGCCTGGTGGTTCGCCGTGCTCTGCCCGCTCGTCGGCGGCATCGGCATCCTGCTCACCGGCACCGTCGTCGACAACTGGTATCTCTGGGCCGTCAAGCACCACGTCGCGCCGAGCTACCCGCCCGTCTTCCCGCCGGTGATCGACCCGGCCACGCTGCAGGGAGTCAAGTGATGACGCGTCCTTCGTGCTTCGACGGCTTCGGCCGTGCCGCGGCCGCCGTCGTCGCGGTCACCGCCGCGGCGCTCCTCGCCGGCTGCGAACGGCCGCCGATCGCCTCGGTGCAACGCGGTTTCCGCGGTACCGGGATGGACCAGGTCTTCAACCCCCGGATCATCGAGGCGAACGCGCCGCTCAACGCCTTGCCGGCCGACCCGCCGATGGTGCCGGCCGACGGGCCGCGCGCATCGCAGGTCTTCAAGAACGTGCGGGTCGTGGGCGACGTCAGCGTCGCCGAATTCACGCGGCTCATGGTGTCGATGACCGCCTGGGTCGCGCCTCAGCAAGGCTGCACCTACTGCCACAAGGCGGGCGAGGATTTCTCGTCGGACGCGCTCTACACCAAGGTCGTCTCCCGGCGCATGCTGCAGATGACGCGGCACATCAACGCCGACTGGAAGACGCACGTCGCGGGCACGGGCGTCACCTGCTACACCTGCCACCGCGGCCTCGCCGTGCCGGCGAACATCTGGTATCAGCAGCCGGAGCAGAAGAACCCCAGCATGATCGCCGGCAACAACGCCGGGCAGAACTCGCCGGCGCCGTCGATCGGCCTCGCCTCGCTGCCGTACGACCCGTTCACGCCGTTCCTCGAGCAGCCGAACGAGATTCGCGTGATCGGCCCGACACCGCTTCCGACGAACAATCGCCGATCCATCAAGCAGACCGAATACACCTACGGCCTGATGATGCACATGTCGAAGTCGCTCAACGTCAATTGCACGTACTGCCACAACTCGCGCTCCTTCGCCGAGTGGGACACGAGCACGCCCCAGCGTGCCACGGCCTGGTACGGCATCCGTCTGGCGCGCGACCTCAACGTCAACTACCTCGATTCGCTCGCGGGCGTTTTCCCCGCGAATCGACTCGGCGCGATGGGGGACGTCCCGAAGGTCAATTGCGCCACCTGCCACCAGGGAGCCTTCAAGCCGATGTACGGCGCGAGCCTGCTCGCGACGCATCCGGAACTCGCCGGCGTCCGGGCGGCGATCCTGCCGGACGGGGCAGCGTCGTCGGCGGCGACCGCGGCGTCGGTACCGGCGGACCCACACGCCGCGGTGCTGCTCTTCGCGGTCGGCTCGCCGGCACTCGCCCCCGACGCAGCGCAACTGCTCGCGCCGTTGATCAAGGCGCTGCAGAATGATCCGGCGACGAAGATCACCGTGTCGGGCTTTCATTCGGCGTCGGGCGACGCGGCGCAGAACGAGGAACTCGCCAAGCAACGCGCGCTCGCGGTTCGCGACGCGCTCAAGGCGGCCGGCATCGCCGAGGAACGGGTGGTGCTCGAGAAGCCGCGCCAGACCGAAGCGAACGTCGCCGGCGAGGACGAGTCGGCACGCCGGGTGGAGGTCGCGATCAAGTGACGCGGTGTTCGGGAAAGTCGGGCGAATCGGTGATTCGCTTCGTCCGACATCCCGAACCCGACTGTCCCGACGATGCGCGCATTCGCGATGGCCAGGCTCGAGTCTTCGGTACTCTCAGAAGACGACCATCGGTCGGACGAGTGCGGCGCGGTGTTTCTGGATCATTGGCGTGTCACGGGTAGTCGGCAGGCTCGATTTGACGAGAACGTCCAAGCGCCTTTGACATCGAAGGCCGTGGGGCGGCAATTGCGACGTCTCAGGTCGGGTGCCCAATGTCGTCGAGGTCCGCTGAATTGACGATTCGGAAATCCGTAAGTCACGCTTCGTGATCCGTTGCCAGAGTTGCCGTCGTGATAGGCCCGGCCGGAAAAAGTCCGACCGGTTATCCTATGCGGATGCTTTATTCATCCGAAAGACGGGACATGGCAGAAACGTACCTCGAAATTACCCAGCAGATAGAAGAGCTCAAACACAAAGCCGCATCGATCCGCGAGGCTGAAATCGCCGGCGTCATCGATCGGATCCAAGTGGCGATCCAGGCTTATGGCTTGACGGCCGAGCAGCTGTTCGGCGCCACCGCGCCGGCTGCGCGGCAAGCCCGCACGGCCCGCCCCTCCGCGGAGTCGAAGCGGCCCGCCGCGCCGCGCTACCGTGACGGTGCCGGCCACAGTTGGAGCGGCCGCGGCCCGCGCCCCCGCTGGATCAAGGCCGCGCTTGCCGAGGGCAGGTCGCTCGCCGACTTCGAAGCACCTGCGGCCGCCGGTGCCGAGGCCGCTGCCTCCTCGAAACCCACGCGCTCCGCGGCTCGTGCGGCTTCCGCGCCGAAGTACAAGGACGATGCCGGCCACAGCTGGTCCGGACGGGGCCCGCGGCCGCGCTGGTTGAAGGCGGCGCTCGAGGCGGGCAAGACGCTCGAGCAGTTGACCTGATGGCAGCGGATTCGCCCGGCCCCGGAGTGCAACGGTTCGGGCGATGGGCGGTCGAGAGGAGAACGCTGGATGCCGGACGAACAAATTGCCCGTGAAGAATGGGCTGCGCGATGCGCACGACGCATCGTCGAGGTGGACGAAGACATTGCGGCCGGCGAAGCGCGCCGGATCGCGCTCGACATGCGACAGGTCGAGCGGCTCGCCGGTGGCCGGCAGCACGGACGGGACCAGCCGGGCGGTGCGGTCGTCGTTCGTTCGCCGCGAGCCCATCGCGCCCAGGTAG
>CAZZWY010000346.1:0-5052 GCA_964657785.1 uncultured Acetobacteraceae bacterium | reverse complement strand
GATGGCGGCCAGACGGCGCGCTACAGCCTCTCGTACGCGACCGAACGCGTGCTCTCCGACGGGGTGCTGAAGCTCAACGCCTACGCCATCCAGTCGCGCCTGAATCTCTTCTCCGACTTCACCTACAACCTCGACCACCCGACGCCGCTGAACGCCGACCAGTTCGAGCAGGAAGAGCACCGTCGGGTCTTCGGCGGCGGCCTCAGCCGCAGCTTCAACACCCGGCTCGCCGGCCGCGACAGCACGACGACCGTCGGGCTTGCACTCCGCCACGACCGGCTCGACCCGGTCGGCCTCTACAGCACGGTCGCCCGCGAACGCGTCTCGACGACGCAGGAGGCCCGGGTGCGCGAAACCAGCGTCGGCGTGTTCGCCGAGAACTCGACCCAGTGGCTGCCCTGGCTGCGCAGCACCTCCGGCCTGCGCTTCGACGAGTTCCGTTTCGACGTCGCGAGTTCGGTCGCCGCCAACAACGGCAAGAAGAACGCCAATATCACCAGCCCGAAGCTGAGCCTGATCCTCGGGCCGTGGGCGAAGACCGAGTACTTCGTCAACTACGGCTGGGGCTATCACAGCAACGACGCGCGCGGCGTCACCGAGACGGTCACGCCGAAGGAACACCTGCCCGCCGACGCCTCACCGCCGCTGGTGCGCTCCAAGGGCGGCGAGGTCGGCCTGCGGACCGAAGCCGTCCCCGGCCTGCAGACCTCGCTCGCGCTCTGGCAACTGAAGCTCGGCTCCGAACTCGTCTTCTCCGGCGACGCCGGCGACACCCAGGCGAGCGGGGCGAGCAAGCGCTATGGCCTGGAGCTCAACAATCACTACGTCGCGACCCGGTGGTTGTTGCTCGACGCCGACGTCGCCGTCTCGCGCGCCCGCTTCACGACCGACCAGGGCGAGGCGCCCAACCTCGGGCGCTCGATTCCCGGATCGGTCGGCCGGGTCGCTTCGTTCGGCGCGACCGTGACCGACGTCGGCCCCTGGTTCGGTCACGTCCAGCTTCGCTACTTCGGCCCCCGCCCGCTGATCGAGGACGACAGCCAGCGCTCGAAGGCCACGACGCTCGCGTACCTGCGCGTGGGCTACAAGCTCAACAGCGACTGGCGCGTCGCCGTCGACGTCTTCAACCTCTTCGATCGCAAGGCGGACGACATCGACTACTACTACGCGTCGCGCGTGTTGTCCCTGCCGAGCGACGCCGGGGGTGGCGTCAACGACACCCACTTCCACCCGGTCGAGCCGAGGAGCTTCCGATTGACCCTGACCGCCAACTTCTGACCGCCCGCGCGACTTGATGAAGCGCGTCTGGCGTCGCTGAGCGGCGAGTTGCGCCGCGCGCTCGCCGAGCCGATCGCCTCGCCCAAGAGCGGTCTGCGCGAGGCCGATGCGGTTGCGCGGCGGATCGAGTAGGGGCAAGGGAGCGGCGAGGATCCCGCGAACCGACCCCGTCTCGCGCGGAAACGCGCATCGCCGCCGTACGGGTCGCCTCTTCGGCGTGCTGCCGGTTTTTATACACAGTGTGGTGCGTTGATGCGAAATCGATGCGTTGATGCTAGACTACGTCGATGCGCACCACACTTGCCCTCGACGACGATGTCGTTGCCTACGCCCGCTCGCATGCTCAGCGGGAGCAGGTGTCGCTCGGCGAAGTCGTGTCGCGCCTCGCGCGCCAAGGCATCCAGGCGCAAGACCAGGCCCGCACGCCGCGGGCCGAGCCGAAATCACCTTACGCGTTGCTGCCCGCGCGCGCCGAGACCATCACGCCCCAGCACGTTCGCAGCTTGATGGATCAAGAGGGCATCTAGTTGCGCCATCTGTGGGACGTCAACGTCTGGGTGGCGTTGCTCGACGAGGCGCACGTCTTCCACGCGCAGGCGCTGGCGTTCATCGAGCGCCGCCGGGTGCAGATCGCGACCTGCCCGCTGGTCGAGAACGGCGTGGTTCGCGTGCTCAACCTGCCCGGCTACAGCAAGCTCGGTCCGGTGGGCTTCGAGGTCGTCGCGAGCAAGTTGGCCGAAATCTGCGCCAGCGTCGACCACGCGTTCTGGCCCGACGACATGTCGCTGCGCACGACCGGCATGGTCAACTGGCCGCGCGTCCTCGGCCACAACCAGATCACCGACCTCTACCTGCTGGCGCTCGCTGTCGCGCACGACGGCTGCCTTGTCACGCTCGACCATCGGGTCGCGACCAGCACGATCGTCGGCGCGGCCGAGAGGCACTTGCTGCTGCTGTAGCGCGGCGTAGCCCGCAAACCCCGGCTTGCTCGATGACCGACTCGATCCGAAGTGGCGCGTCGGCGTCGAACCCGCCCTACCCCCCCACCTTGTTCGGCGACCGCCATGCCCGCTCGAACGGCAGCCGCCAGGCGTGCGGCGCGATCAGCTGGTGGACCGACTTGGGGCCCCACGAGCCCGGCGGGTAGAGCCGCACCGGCGGCGGCGACTCGAGCAGCGCGGTCGACACCTCCCAGAGCCGCTCGATGCCCTCTGCCGTCGTGAAGAGCGTGCGGTCGCCGCGCATCGCGTCGAGGATCAGCCGCTCGTAGGCCTCGAGCACGTCGCCGATGAGGCCGGTGTCGTGCATCGCGAACTGCAGCGAGAGCTTGTCGAGCCGCATGCCCGGCCCCGGCCGCTTGCCGTAGAACGAGAGCGACATCTTCGACGCATCGGCAAGGTCGAAGGTCAGGTGGTCCGGCCCCTGCGCGCCGACGCCGGAGCCGGGCGGGAACATGCTCTTCGGCGGCTCGCGAAAGGCGATCGAGATGATCCGCTGACCCTCGGCCAGGCGCTTGCCGGTGCGCAGGAAGAACGGCACGCCGGCCCAGCGCCAGTTGTCGATGAAGCACTTCAGCGCGATGAAGGTCTCGGTCTCCGACTCGGGGTCGACCCCGTCCTCGGCGCGGTAGCCGCTGTACTGGCCGCGCACCACGTCGTGCGGCTGCACGGTCAGCATGCTGCGAAAGACCTTGTTCTTCTCCTCGCTGATCGGCACCGGCTCGAGCGAGGTCGGCGGCTCCATCGCCATGAACGCGAGAATCTGGAACAGGTGCGTGACGACCATGTCGCGGAACGCCCCGGTCTGCTCGTAGAAGCCCGACCGCTTGCCGAGGCCGAGCGTCTCGGGCACGTCGATCTGCACGTGGTCGATGAAGTTGCGGTTCCAGATCGGCTCGAAGAGGCCGTTGGCGAAACGGAACGCGAGGATGTTCTGCGCCGGCTCCTTGCCGAGGAAATGGTCGATGCGGTAGATCTGCTCCTCCGCGAAGACCTCGTGCAGCTGGGCGTTGAGCGCCACCGCGCTCGCGAGGTCGACGCCGAAGGGCTTCTCCATGACGATGCGCGAGCGCTCGACGAGCCCCGCCTCGCCGAGCATCCGCACCGCCGAGAGCGCCGCGCTCGGCGGCACGCTCAGGTAGTGCAGGCGGCGGCACTCGACCGCGATGCTCTCCTCGGCGCGATCGACCGCGGCCTTGAGCGCCGCCGGGCCGGCCGCGAGCGACACGTAGTCGAGGCTCTGGGCGAAGGCGGTCCATTCGACGTCGGTCACCTTGCGCGCCGAGAATTCGTCGAGCGCGGCGCGGGTCAGCTCGCGAAAGGCGTCGAGGTCGAGGTCGTCGAGCGAGACGCCGATCACCCGGCACTTCGGGATGAAGCCGACACTCGACAGATGGAACAGGCCCGACAGCAGCTTCCTGCGCGCCAGGTCGCCAGTGGCGCCGAAGAGCACCACGACCTGCGGGAACCTCGGGCCGACGCCGGCTGGAATCTTCGCCACTCTTGCTTCTCCGGGTTGTGGGGGACTGCGCCTGCGCCGGCCTCGACCGATCGACGAAGCGGGCCTGCGCCGCGCTGCAGGCTTCAGCAAGTCCCGGACCCGACCGATCCGCACCCGCCGACGCCGGCACGGCACCCGTGCGACCGCGCCGAGCGTCCTCGGCACAATCGACGGTCCTGCTGCGAAGCGCTCCGGAGCCTGTCTTGAGCCAGCCCGAAAGTCAAACCGTCGCGAGGCCCGGGCCACCGCCCGCGGCGACCGCGCCGCGAGCGCCCACGCGGGCCGGCGCCGGCCTGGTCGGGATCGGCCTGGCGATCTTCGCCTGGCTCGCGCTCACGGCGGGGCTGCGGCCGCTCGCCTTGCCCGACGAGGGTCGCTACATCGGCGTCGCCCGCGAGATGCTGCACGCCGGCGACTGGCTCACGCCGACGCTCGACGGCCTGCCCTACTTCCACAAGCCGCCGCTTTTCTACTGGATCACCGCGGCGGCGATGGCGCTGTTCGGCGAGAACCAGGCCGCGGCCCGCGTCGCGCCGATCGTCGGCGCCTGGTTCGGCGCGATGGCGCTCTTCCTTTTCGCGCGGCGCTGGTCGGGCGAGCGCACGGCCCGGGCCGGCGTCGTCGCGTTGCTCTCGATGCCGCTCGTCTACGGCGGGGCGCAGTACGCGAACATGGACATGCTGGTGGCCGGCTGCATCACCGCGACGGTGCTGCTGCTCGCCCACGCCGCCCTGTCGCTCGAGGCATCGCTGCCCTGTCGCGGCGCGCTGGTCGGTGCCTACGCCGCCGCGGCGCTCGGCGTCCTCGCGAAGGGGCTGATCGGTGCCGTGCTGCCGATCCTCGTGATCGTCGCCTGGCTGCTCGCGATCCGGCGCCTGCGCCTGGTCTGGCCGATGCTGTCGGCGACCGGCCTGGCCGTGTTCGCGGTCATCGCCCTGCCGTGGTTCGCCGCCCTGCAATGGCGCTTTTCGGGCTTCCTCGACTACTTCTTCGTCGTCCAGCAGTTCGAGCGCTTCGCCGCCTCGGGCTACAACAACGTGCGGCCGTTCTGGTTCTATTTCGCGGTGCTCGCTGGAGCGAGCCTGCCGTGGCTGCCGTGGTTCGCCCGTCTCGTCGGCCCGGGCAGGACGCGCCCCGACGGGTGCGCCGACGCGCGCGCGCTGATGCTCGTCTGGCCGGCAGTCGTGACGCTCTTCTTCTCGATTCCGCAGTCGAAGATCCCCGGCTACATCTTCCCGGCCCTCCCGCCGCTCGCGTATTTGCTCGCCGACGCCC
>CAZZWY010000345.1:0-5071 GCA_964657785.1 uncultured Acetobacteraceae bacterium | reverse complement strand
CACCGTGTACGTGTGCGCGCAGGACCGGATCGACGCGGACGACGACGGCGTCGCGGCCGGCACCGAGCGGCTGCTGCTGATCGTCAACGCCCCGCCGCGCGGCGACGCCGCGTCGCCGGCCTTCACGAACGAGGAACTCGAACAATGTCAAGCACGCACCTTCGAGCGGATGGCCCGCTGCGGCCTGCGCCTGGAATCGCAGACGATGGCCTGCCAGATGACGACGCCGACGGATTTCGAGCGCCTCTTCCCGGCGACCGGCGGGGCCCTCTACGGGGCGGCCTCGCACGGCTGGGCGGCGTCGTTCAGCCGCCCGGGCGCGCGGAGCCGGCTGCCGGGCCTCTACCTGGCGGGCGGCTCGGTGCACCCGGGGCCGGGCGTGCCGATGGCGGCGCTCTCGGGGCACCAGGCGGCGCTGAGCGTGATGGCCGATCGGCCGGCGACTTCGGGCCTGCGTTCGACGCAGCGGTCGCGCCGAACGGATACCTCTGGTGGTACGTCGATGCCCTGAGCGACGACGGCCACCACGGCCTCACCGTCATCGCCTTCATCGGCAGCGTCTTCTCGCCGTACTACGCCCGGGCCCGGCGTCGAGGCGGGCCGGGCGGCGCCGATCCGCTCGCGCACTGCGCCGTCAACGTCGCTCTTTACGGGCGTCGCGGCGGGCCGGGCCTTTCGCGCTGGACCATGACCGAGCGCGGCCGCGGTCAGGTCGAACGCGACGCGCGCACGCTGCGCATCGGCCCGAGCGGCCTGCGCTGGGAGGGCGACAGCCTGGTGATCGAGATCGACGAAGTGACGATGCCGGTACCGCAGCGGGTGCGCGGCACCGTCCGGGTGATGGCGCCGCAGCGCTACGCCCACGTCGCCCTGTTGAGCGCCCGCGGCCAGCACCGCTGGCAGCCGATCGCGCCGGGCGCGCGGGTCGAGGTCGAGCTGCGACAGCCGGGGCTGCGCTGGTCGGGCGCCGCCTACCTCGACTCGAACCGGGGCGATGCGCCGCTCGAGGACGCGTTCACGCGCTGGGACTGGTCGCGCGCGCACCTGCCCGGCGACCGCGCGGCGGTGTTCTACGACGTCGAGCGTCGCGAGGGCGGGCCGCTCCATGTCGCGCTCGCCTTCGACGCGCAGGGACGCGTGCAGGACGCCGAACGGCCGGCCCGGGTCGAGCTGCCCGCCAGCCGTTGGGGCGTGCCCCGCGGCACCCGCTGCGATGCCGACAGCGCGCCGCGCGTGCTGCAGACGCTCACCGACGCCCCGTTCTACGCGCGCTCGCTGGTCGAGACGACGTGGTCGGGCGAACCCGTCACCGCGATGCACGAAAGCCTCTCGATGCCGCGGTTCACCGCGCCGTGGGTGCAGGCCCTGCTGCCGTTCCGGATGCCGCGGCGCGGGCGCTGAGCCGGGGCGGGCACCTCCGCGGGAGCGGCCCTTGCCCGCTCCCGGTCCTCACCCTCACGAGGCAGACCCCATGAACGATCCGCAACCCGCCCACCTCAAGAACAAGCCCCGTCGCGCTGAGCCCTTGCAGCCGGACAACCTCGGCCGAGGCGATGAAACCGGCACGGACCGGCAGGTCGACCTCGACGACCCGAACGCGGGCTCCCCCGGCGACGAAAAGGCGTCGGACAAGGATGCGTCCGAGGAATCACCGAGCGAGAACGCGCTGAAGAACGTCACGGAAGGCTACAAATGAGCCGGCGCTCGTCTCTCCGACGACACCGAACCGCGTCCCCGATGAGGTCAATTCACTGATCACGAAGTCTCCCGAGCCGGTCGACGGCGCCGAGTCGGCTCGGTTCAACGATTGCGTCGATCACTTACAGAACGCAAGGCCTCGGCGAGCTGCAATCGCGACGTCGCCATGCCGTGCAGCCAGTCCATCGGGTCGTCGTAGATCGCGAGCGCACCGGCGAACGAGGCGTCGGTCCACCAGCCGCCGCAGCGCAGGGCAATGCATTGGACGCCGGCGACGGCAGCCGCCTCGATGTCGTAGGGCGTGTCGCCCAGCATCAGGACTTCGTCGGCGTCGAGCCTTGCCTTGCGCAGCGCCGCGTCGACGATGTCGGGGTCCGGCTTGCTGGATTCGGCATCGCTCGAGCTCGCGGCATCCTGCACCAGGTCTTCGACGCCGGCCTGCTTCAACAGGGCGCCCAGCTCCTCGGGGCTGGCCGAGGTCGCCACCACGAGGCGAAGGCCGTCGTCGATCAGGCGACGCAACAGCTCGCGCGCGCCCCGCGTGGGTCGAAGCTGCAACAAGTACCGGTCGGTGAAGACGCTCCGGCGCGCGTCCCCGATCTGCTGGCCGAGGGCCGACTTCGCGTCGATGCCGGCGACTTCGCTCAACAACTTGTCGCCGCCCTTGCCGATGAGCGGGCGCAATCGCTCGAACGGCACGTCGCGGCCGTGCCGACGCAGGGCCGCTTTCCAGGCGTTCGCGTGGGCGTCGTTGCTGTCGAGCAGCGTGCCATCGATATCGAGAAGTACTGCCTTGAGCGCCATGGGTGCCCTCCTGGTCCCTCGAATGGCACTTCTCGTTCCTGCATACGCCGCGAGTCACTTGCATGATGCAACTGACCGCATTACGATCGTCTTCATGCAACGCAAAAGCTTCGCCGCCATGCCCTGCCCGATCGCGCGCAGCCTGGAGCAGATCGGCGAGTGGTGGAGCATCCTGATCCTGCGCGACGCGTTCGCGGGCAAGACGCGCTTCGACGACTTCCAGAAGAGCCTGGGCATCGCACCCAACATGCTGACCCGGCGCCTGGCCGCACTCGTCGAGGCCGGCATGCTCGAACGGCGGCCGTACAGCGTGAAGCCGCCGCGCGACGACTACGTGCTCACCGAACGCGGGCGCGACTTCCGCACCGTGCTGGTCGCGCTGCTCGCCTTCGGCCAGCGCCACTTCCCGGCGAGTGCCGAGGGCCCCCGCATCGTCGACAGCCGCACCGGCGAGGTCGCCGAGCCGATGCTGGTCGACCGCCGCAGCGGTCGGCCGCTGGTGGAGCCGGACTTCCGGATCGTCCGCGGCCGCCACGTCGCACCCGCGGCAGACGAGCCGACCCGGCCGGCGTCGCCCGGCCTGCTTTCCCCCCCGACCCCGCTCGACGCCGATGCCGCCCGCACCGCATGAACACCCTGACCGCCGCCTCGCTGCCCGACCCTCTCGCCGACCCGGCCGGGCGCGCCCCCACGGCGCCGCCCGCCGCCGAGGCGATGAACCCGCGCACCCGGCGGCTGCTGTACGGCGCGATCGTGCCGACCTTGCTGCTGCTCGCCTGGCCGAACATCCTCGTCATGACGGCGCAGTCGTCGACCGGGCTGATCGAGACCTGGTGGGTGTCCAAGCTCGGCACCGACGCGCTCGCCGGCATGGCGCTCGTCTTCCCCGGCTTCATGATGATGCAGATGCTCTCGGCCGGCGCGTTGGGCGGCGGGATCTCGTCGGCCGTCGCCCGTGCCCTCGGGGCCGGCCGGCGCGCCGATGCCGATGCCCTCGTGCTGCACGCGATCGTCATCAACCTCGTGCTCGGCGCCGCCTCCACCACCCTCTTCCTGGTCCTCGGCCGACCGCTCTATGCGGCCATGGGAGGCCACGGCGGCTCGCTCGAGGCCGCCCTCACCTACTCGAACATCGTCTTCGCCGGCAACGTCCTGGTGTGGCTGCTGAATGCGCTGGCGAGCGTCATCCGCGGCACCGGCAACATGCTCGTGCCCTCGCTCGCGATCTGCGTCGGCGTCGTGCTGCTTGTGCCGCTGTCGCCGCTGCTCATCTTCGGCGCCGGGCCGGTGCCGGCGCTCGGCATCGCCGGCGGCGCGGTCGCGGTGCTCTTGACCACGGCGCTGACGGCGGCGGGCCTCGCCTGGTACATCCTCTCCGGGCGCTGCGTCGTGCGGCTGCGGCGTGCGCCGCTCTCCTGGCCGATGTTCGCCGACATCCTGCGCGTCGGCGGCGTCGGCGCGATCAGCACCTTGCAGACCTCGCTGACCATCGCCTTGACGACCGCCCTCGTCGGCGCGCACGGCGGGCCGGATGCGGTGGCCGGCTTCGGCACCGGCACCCGGCTCGAGTACCTGCTGATCCCGCTCGTCTTCGGCCTGGGCGCGCCGATGGTCGCGCTCGTCGGCACCAACATCGGCGCCGGGCAGCGCGAGCGGGCGCTGCGCATCGCGCTCACCGGGGGTGCGCTCTCGTTCGGGATCACCGAGGCGATCGGCCTCATCGCCGCGATCTGGCCCGAGGCCTGGCTGGGCCTCTTCGGGCACGACCCGCGGATGCTCGCGACCGGCGTCGCGTACCTGCGCGTGGTCGGCCCCGCCTACGGATTCTTCGGCCTCGGCCTCTCGCTCTATTTCGCGTCGCAGGGCGCCGGCCGGCTCGCCTGGCCGCTGCTCGGCGGTCTGTTCCGGCTGCTGGTCGCGATCGGCGGCGGCTGGCTGGCGCTCACGCTGACCGGGTCGCTGAGCTGGCTCTTCGCGGCGCTGTCGGTGGCGCTCGTCGTCTACGGCCTGACGGTCGCGACCGCGGTCGCCTCGGGGGCGTGGTTCAAGGGCCGGTGATGCCTCAATCCGTCGGCGGCATGGCCGATATCCCGGCATGCACCGCACCCGCCGCTTCGCGCAGACTGGGCTGTTCGTGGTCGCGCTCACGGGCTGCGGCACGATCAACATCGGCATCGCCCCCGACACCACCGAGTACGACGCGCCCACCGATGCGGCGCTGAAGATCCGCGCCACGGTCGGCTACTTCATTCCCAACCAGTACCGCTACGGCGTCGTTCGCACCGCCAACGGCGTCGCGAGCTACTACCCGTACCGCGACATCGAGGCCGGCTACCGGAAGATGCTCGCCAGCGTCTTCGAAGGCGTGGTGCGGCTCGACTCGCCGACCGACCCCGACGCCATCGCCGCTGCCGGCGTGCGCTACGTGATCGCGCCGGAGATGCTGACGAGCCTCACCGCGCCGAACGCGCTGACCCTCACACCGACCGGCTTCACGGTCGAGCTGACGAGCAACATCCGCTGCCCCGTGACGAACGTCCTCGTCGCCAATCCGCAGGTGGTCGGCGAG
>CAZZWY010000344.1:0-5075 GCA_964657785.1 uncultured Acetobacteraceae bacterium | reverse complement strand
GAGTTCGAGGAACGGCTCAAGTCGGTGCTGAAAGAAGTCGCGGCCGACGAGGGCTCGCCGGCCGAAGGCTGGACCCGGCGGCAATACGGCGCGTTCGTCGGCTACGCCCTGCTCGGGCTCACGGGCATCGCCGTGCTGGTCGCGATGCTCGCCCGGGCGCCGCACCTGGACGCGCACTGGCGCGCCACCGAGAAAGGTGAAATCGAGCTCGTGCGCAGCGCCGACGCGGCCCTGATGCCGCACGAGAACAGCCTCCTCGTCGCCGTGACGGCCGAGGGATCGCCGAGCGTCTTCGTCGACGCCGGGCTGCTGCGCCGCTCCGCGCGCTGGACGATCGACGACCTCGACCGGGCGGCGCAACTCGCCGGGTCGACCCAGCTTGCCGAGGCACTGCGGCATCCGGTCGTCACGCTCCACTTCGCGGACGGCAGCCGCACCGACGTGCGGCCGAAGGCGCGGGCCTGGGGGCGGCTGCCGCTGACGTTCTGGCTGCTCTGCGGCTTCGCGTTCGCGATCTACCTGGTCGCCGCGGCGTCGCTGCTGAGGTACCCGTCGCTGCGCAGTCGCCTCTACGTGCTGATGGCCTGGTGCCAGTCCGGGAACCTCCTGATGATCGCGATCGAGGCGACGGTCGAGCTCGGCGTGCCGGAACCCTTCGCGCGGATCGACCTGCCGCTGCGCACCGGGCTCGACCTCGCGACCGCCGCGGCGATGGTGGCTTCGGTGTGCCTCTACCCGCACCGCCTGCCCGGCGCCGCGGCGATAGCGTCGGCGCTGTCCCTGGCGGCGGCCGGGCTCTTCGCGCTGCTCGTCTCGGGCGTGCTGCCGCAGGCGTGGTGGTGGACGCAGGCGTGCGTCGTCGTCTACGGCCTGATCGCGGTCGCGCTGCTCACCTGGTCCTACCACCTCGAAGCCAACCCGTTCGCGCTCGTCCTGCGCCGCTTCGGCATCCTCGCCGCCGCCACCTGGGCATTGCTGACGGCAGCGCTCGCGTCCGCCCACTTCCAGCAGCAACTCCCCTACGACAGCGCCGATCTCGGCTCGATGGTCTGGTACGTCTTCCTGGGATCGCTGCTGCTGCTCGCGCCGTTTCTGGCGCGCACCCACACCGCCCTGCGCGAGTTCGCGTTGCTCGCCGCGATCAGCACCGTGGCCACGTCGCTGCACCTGCTCTTCGTCGCGATGGGCACCTTCAGCGCGTTCGCCGCGACGACGCTTTCGCTCTTCGTGTCGCTCGCCGTCTATTCGGTCGCCCGCCAGTGGCTGCTGACCCAACTGCTCGGCGGCAGTCGGCTGACGACGGAACACATGTTCGAGCAGCTCTACCGGGTGGCGCGACAGGTCGAGGCCGAACCGCGCCGCACGCCGACGCTGCTCGCGCGCCTGATCGGCGACCTCTTCAAGCCGCTGGAGATCCGGCGCGTCGAGCGCCGGCCGCCGCGCACCCGGGTCGCGAGCGACGGTTCGAGTCTGCTCGTGCCGCTGCCGCTGCCGCCGCTCGGCAGCGATCCGGGCCCGTACGGCGCCGTGTTGATGCGCTTCGCGCAGCGGGGCCGGCGCCTCTTCAGCGCCGAGGACGCACGGCTCACCGATCGCATCGTCGAGCAACTGCAGCGCGCGGTGACGTTCGACCGGGCCGTCGAGCAAGGCCGCCACGAGGAGCGCCTTCGCCTGGCGCAGGACCTGCACGACGACATCGGCGCCCGTCTCCTGACCCTGATGTACCAGGCGCGCAGCCCCGAGGTCGAAGAATACGTCCGGCACACGCTGCAGGACCTGAAGACCCTGACCCGGGGCCTGGCCGCCGCCGAGCACCGTCTCTCGCACGCCGCCGGCGAATGGAAAGCCGATCTGACCCACCGCCTGACCGCGGCGCAGATCGAGGTCGACTGGGCGTTCGTCCACGACGACGACCTCCTGCTCACGGTCGGTCAATGGTCGGCATTGACACGCGTGCTGCGCGAACTCGTCAGCAATTGCATCGCGCATGCCAAGGCGACCCGCCTCGAGATCGATTTTCGCCTCCAGGCCGACCGGGTCGATCTGACCGTCAGCGACGACGGCATCGGCCGCGACCCGGCGCGCTGGGCGCACGGCCTGGGCCTCGGCGGCGTTCGCAAACGCGTCAAACAGCTCGGCGGCTCGGTCGAGTGGCGCGAGGCGACACCGCGCGGGATCACCTGCCACGTGGTCGTGCGGGACTGGTCGACACGGGCCTGACCTCCCGGGCGGACGGCGAAAGTCGGCACCTCGGCCGGCCTCACGACGCGGCAGCGGCGCGCGCTCGGGACGCAGTCGGTCGCGGTCGAGTGGCGAGATCGCCGACGATCTCCTCGGCCAGCGCAGAGCAAGGCAACGCCGAGGATCAGGTTTCGGGTGCCTGACAGCGTCTAGAGGTTTTCCCGCGGCCCGAACGGCGTCGGGCCGGCCCTCGGCGACCGGGTGCTTCGACGGCCGCGGGGCGCGGCCACTCCTCACGCGGGTTCATTGCAGGTTCGTGCCGGCGGAAGCGAGCAGCTTGTCGAAGTAGTCGATGGTCCGCGCGAGGCCTTCACGCACCGCGACCTTCGGCTCCCATCCGAGCGCCTCGCGCGCGAAGGCGATGTCCGGGCAACGCTGCATCGGATCGTCGGCAGGAAGCGGGCGACACACCAGCCTGGAGCGCGACCCGGTCAGCTCGATGATCAGCTCGGCCAGCTCGCGGATCGTCGATTCGACCGGGTTGCCCATGTTCATCGGGCCGACCACGGTGTCGTCGGTGTCCATCAGCCGCATCGCGCCGTCGATCAGATCGCTCACGTAGCAGAACGACCGGGTCTGCAGGCCGTCGCCCTGCAAGGTGATGTCGGCGCCGGTGAGCGCCTGGACGATGAAGTTGGAGACGACCCGCCCGTCGTTCGGGTGCATGCGCGGGCCGTAGGTGTTGAAGATCCGCAGCACCTTGACGCGCAACCGGTGCTGGCGGTGATAGTCGAAGAAGAGCGTCTCCGCGCAACGTTTGCCTTCGTCGTAGCAGGCGCGGATTCCGATCGGGTTGACGTTGCCCCAGTAATCCTCCCGCTGCGGATGCACCGACGGGTCGCCGTAGACCTCGCTGGTCGAGGCCTGGAAAATCTTTGCGCCGACCCGCTTGGCGAGCCCGAGCATGTTGATGGCGCCGTGGACGCTGGTCTTGGTCGTCTGCACCGGATCGTGCTGGTAGTGCACTGGCGACGCCGGACAGGCGAGATTGTAGATTTCGTCGACTTCGACGTAGAGGGGAAAGGTGACGTCGTGGCGCATCAGCTCGAAGCGCCGGTTGGCGAGCAATTCCTCCAGATTGCGCTTGTCGCCGGTGTAGAAGTTGTCGACGCAGATGACCTCGTCCCCCCGCGACAGCAATTTCTCGCAGAGGTGCGAACCGAGGAATCCGGCACCTCCGGTGACGAGCACCCTCTTGCGAACCAGCCCGGATGATTCGGCGGCGACTTTCATGCGGTATCTCGTTGCTTGGCCATGGACGAAGGCGCTTGCCGCCTCGAGAACGCTCGCTCAGGAACCGGATGACGGTTCCTCATGCGTGATGCTACGCGGCCTTGTGATGTTCAGCGTCGGCAGGCCGCGCGCAGCGCGGGGCTTCGTGCGAGACTTCATTTCGGTGGTTCCTTTCGATGCGTGCCAGGCACCCGGATGTTCGCATCCCGGCGAAAAGAACCGTCGCCCCCAGCTCATCCCTTCAACAGGCTGTGGGACATGGCGGCCCAGGCATGATGCATTTCGACGATCGCACTTTTCTTTTTTCCGCCTCCATCACGATGGGCATTCTTGCCATCGTGCTTCTCTCCATGCGGCGGGGAACCGTGCGAACCGTGGGCGGCCTGGGAAGCTTCGCCACCGCCAATCTTCTCGCCATCGTGGGCGGGGCCCTTCTCGGGTTGCGAGACGTGATTCCCTTTGCCATTTCCTATTTCGGTGGCAACTTCGTGACGATGATCGGCGGCTATTTTTATGTCGCCGCCATCAGAGCTTTTGATGGGCGGGGCAACCCTCGTTTTTTCTTTCCCGTCTTCGCGCTCGGCTGCTCTCTGGCGATGGCTGTGGTGTTCCTCCTGGACTTCAAGCCTGCTCGAGGCGTTTTGACCAATGTCGTCATGGGCGGTTGCGCCACCTATTGCTGCCTCCGTCTCATCGCCCAGGGTCCAGCTCGTAAGGTTTCCTCCTTCAATCGCGTCTTTTGCTCAATGGGGTTCCTCGGCGTGGCGACGGCCTTTTTCGCCCGGGCAGCCAACCTGATCGTCACGGCGCCCGCCGCGTTGTTCGGCCAACCCAGCACCATGGCCGTCCCAGTCGCAGACGCGACAACCTTCTATTCGGCCATCGCCGTCATGAGCACGATCCTTACGCTGGGATTCATCATGCTGGTCAACGAGCGCACCCATGATCGCCTGCTTTACCTCGCCACCCACGACCCACTGACGGGCGCGCGCACTCGCGGGTCGTTCATGGAGCTTGCTCGGTTGGCCATGGAGCGCTCGGCTGCCGAAAATAAGCCGTTGACCGTTCTCGTCGCCGACCTGGATCACTTCAAGCGCATCAACGACTCCTTTGGACACCAGGCTGGCGACAAAGCCCTTCGCAATTTTGTCAAATCGGCCAACGAGGCGCTTCGCGCCAATGACGTGCTCGCCCGATACGGCGGGGAGGAGTTCGTCATCCTGCTTCCCGACACCGATATGGAGGGCGCTTTGGGCATCGCAGAACGATTGCGGTCGATTACCGAGGACAGGGTCGCGCCTGGCGAGCTTTCTCCCGCCTCGGTCACGGTGAGCATTGGCGTTGCCACCGCGGGACAGGCGTCTGCCGATGTTGAGTCGCTCATTGCCTGCGCCGACAAGGCGCTCTACGTGAGCAAGGCCGAGGGCCGAAATCGCGTCACCGCCGCGGCCTCCCATGCCCCGATCCCCGATGCAATTGTGAACAAGACAAGCTGAGGCTTCGGTTTGGCGCTTCGGTGCTCGGCCACTGGACGGCCCTCACGCACCGTCGGGACGACGGCGCCGTCGCGGTCGACCACAACCACCTCGAACGCCACGAAC
>CAZZWY010000343.1:0-5104 GCA_964657785.1 uncultured Acetobacteraceae bacterium | reverse complement strand
TGGGCCCAGGGGATCGGCATGCCGCGCTCGCGCGGCCGGTAGATCACGTCGTCGCCGCACCAGCGAGTGGTGATGGCACGGCGCTGCTGGTGCGGCGAGCGGTTGCCGCGCGAGCCGTGCACCGTGCGCGCATGGAAGAGCAGCGCGTCGCCCGGCTCGAGCGCCCAGCTCACGATCTCGAAGCGGCTGCGGTCGGCGTCGATGTCGGGCAATTGCTCGAGCGTGCTCGACGAGAACACGATGCCGTCGATGCCCACCGCCTTCCATTCCTTGTCCCAGAGGTGCGAACCGGCGACGAACTCGAGCGCCGACGAGTCGGTGTCGACCGGGTCGACGCTGGTCCAGATCGAGCCGATCTGGTTCCCGACCATCGGCCAGAAGGTGTAGTCGTGGTGCCAGGGCGTCGGATCGGGCGTGAGCTGCTTCTTGATGAAGATCTGGTCGTAGAAGAAGTTGATCCTCTTCGAGCCGAAGGCCTGCTGCACCACATGCGCGGTGGGCGCCTGCAGGACGAAGTCGCGCACCGCGTCGTCGAGGTGCCAGAGGAAGACGTCGCCGCGGAACTTCGGCGGCGGGACGCCGGGGACGGGCGGCGGGCCGAAGGGCGAAGGCGTGTCGTAGACGCGGTCAAGCAGGCGCGTCAGCCGTTCGACCCATTCGGGCGAATACAACTGGCGGATGCAGACGACGCCGTCGCGTCGATAAGCGGCGATCTCGTCTTCGGTGAGGGGGCGAGGAGGAAGTTCGGGGGCCATTTTTGTCTCCGTTTCGAAAGCTCGCCGGAGGGGCGAGCCGGAGAACAATAGGCGCGGTGCAGCAATCGCACCACTGAATGTTGTGTAGACAATCTATCATCCGAATTGATACCTCGGAAGGGATCGGCCATGTCGCTGCGCAGCGTCAATCTCAATCTCGTGCCGGTGCTTCAGGCCCTTTTGCGCCAGCGCAACCTGTCGCGCGCCGCACTCGAGCTGCACCTGACGCAGCCGGCCGTCAGCGCGGCGCTGGCGCGCCTGCGCGTGGCCTTCAAGGACCCGCTGCTGGTCCAGGTCGGGCGCAGCATGCAGTTGACGCCGCGGGCGCTGGCGCTGATCGATCCGGTCGAGCAGGCGTGCGCTGCGCTCGCCCGCCTCGTCGCACCCGCCACCTTCGAGCCGCTGAAGTCGCATCGGCGCTTCGTGATCTCGACCTCCGACTATTCGCCGGTGGTGCTCGCGCCGCCGCTGATCGAGGCGCTGGCCGAGCAGGCGCCGGGCGTCTCGATGCACTTCGTGAACCAGTCGGCCGATGCCGTCGAGAAGCACCGCCTGCGCGAGGTCGACCTGATGTTCGCGCCGCGGGCGCTGCTCGGCGCCTTGGTGCCGTCGGAGGTGCGGACGCTGCACGTGCTGCGCGACCAGTTCGTCTACATGGTCGGGCCGGGTCATGCGCTCTACAAGGTGCGGCGACCGAGCGCTGTGCAGCTGGCAGCGCAATCGCAGGTGCGCTTCCAGCCGGCCGTGACACCGGCGGCGCTGCAGGCCGATTTGCTGACGAGCAGCAGCGTCGGCCTGCCGCCGTCGGGGCGAAACGCGGCCGGGCGGCACGACTTGGTGCTGGTCGAGCAGTTCAGCGTGCTGCCGCTGATCGCGTTGCTGAGCGGCAGCTGCATGGCGCTGGCGCCGAGGCGCCTGATCGAGCCGCTGCAGGCGCACGTTCCGCTGCGTCTCTTCGATGCCGGGCTCGCGCCGATCGACCTGTGCATCGCCTGGAACGCCCTGCACGATGCCGACCCGGAGCACCGGTGGTTTCGCGAATTGCTGCGCGATGAGGTGGGCGACGACCGCCACACGCCGACAGCCGCCGCACGGACGCGGCGCGCACCGCGTAAACGCGCTGCCTGAGCCCCCCGCCGCGGGCCGCGCGACGCGTTCCTCCCGGGTGCATTTGAACGATGGTGCGGCTTCGCCGCGTAACGGCATCCCGCCGCGCGAGAAGGAAAAGTGGGTCAGCTTTGAACCGGCGTTGACAGACGTTCGTTTCGCAACGCATGAGTCGTACAAATGGAACGAACCCGGCTTTGTCATCGCGCCGTCATCGCAGGCCTTGATCGTGTGGCCATTCCTTTTGAATGGGCACACCGTATGAAACAACAAGGACTGCTGGTCCTCAACCTCTTGGCCGCTGTCGCGTTGTCGGCCTGCGGTGGTTCCGACGATTCAGGCCCACCTGCGACGCCGGTCAGCCATGTGCTGCTGGTGAGCGTTGACGGCCTGCACCAGCAAGACCTTGCCAACTGTCTTGCCGCCAAGACCTGCCCCAACCTCGCCGCGCTGGCGCAAACCGGCGTCACCTACGCCAACGCCTACACGCCCGGCCTCTCCGATTCGTTCCCCGGCCTCGCGGCGCTGCTCACCGGCGGCTCGCCCAAGAGCGCGGGTCTTTTCTATGACGTGTCGTACGACCGCACCCTGTATTCGCCTGCTGACGTGACCTGCGGCGGCACGCCTGGCTGGAACGTGATCTTCGACGAAACCACCGGCATCGACAGCATCGGTGGCGGCGCACGCGTGCACCTCGACGGCGGCGGCGCGTTCAACCCCGATGCGATCCCGCATGCGCTGGTCAACGGCAACTGCATGCCGGTCTATCCGCACAACTACATCAAGACCAACACGGTGTTCGAGGTGGTGAAGGCCAACGTGGCAGGAGCTCGCACGGCCTGGGCCGACAAGCACGCCTGGGGCTACGACTGGGTCAACGGGCCCTCCGGCAAAGGGGTGGACGACCTCGCGCGCACCGAGATCAACTCCACCGATGCGGCCACGGGCACCGACTACACCGACATCTACACCCACACCGAATCATTCGACAACCTTCACGTCAAGATCATCCTGAACCAGATCGACGGCAAGGACGGTTCGGGGCTGAACCTCGCCCCCGTGCCCACGGTGTTCGGCACCAACTTCCAAACCCTGAGCGTGGCGCAGAAGGCGACCAACGCGAGCGGCGGCGGGTACACCGATGCCCACTTCACGCCAGGTGTGGAAGTGGCTGCGGCGATCGCTTACGTGGACGCCTCGATCGGCCAGATGGTGAACGAACTCAAGGCGAAGAACCTGCTCACCTCGACGCTCGTGATCGTGAGCGCCAAGCACGGCCAATCACCCGGCGACCACAGCACGCTGGTCAAGAACGGCGACACGCTCACCGCATTGCTGCAATCGAGCGGGTATCTCGATGCCAACGGCAACTGGGGCCAGAACGCCACGACCACTGGCAACCTGAACGATGGCAGCGGCTTGTCCGGCACCGGCATGGTCCAGACCGACGACCTGGGCTTGATTTGGCTGCGCGATCAAAGCCAGCTCCCGGCGGTGCTGGCCACGCTCAACGCCAACCTGGGTTGCACCACGACCGGCATCTGCGCCAACGGCGCGCAGGCGAGCATCCTCTCGGGTGCGGCGCTTGCCGCAAAGTTCGGCGATCCGGCGGCCGGTCGTGCGCCCGACATCATCGTGCAGCCCAATCCTGGCGTCATCTATACCAGCAGCATGAAAAAGGATGCGGAGCACGGGGGCAATGCACCCGACGACAGCCACGTGGCGCTGCTCGTCTCGCTGCCAACTTTGGCGGCGCAAACCAACACGGCGAGTGTCCTGACCACGCAGGTGGCTCCCACCATCCTGACCGCGTTGAAGCTGGACCCGACGCTGCTGAACTCGGTCAAGGCCGAAGGCACGGCCGCGCTGCCCGGGGTGAGTTTTTGAACGACCTTTCGCGCCCACAGGTCCACGGGTTTCATCGAGACGCCTTGCGTCGGAGCATCTGCGTCCCGAATTCAGCAGACGGTTCCCCGGGGTCGGATTCGAGGAGAGGCTGAGCATCGCACTCACTTCAACGCCAACCTGTCCAACCGCAACCGCTGCCGGTCATCCGTCATGGAACGAGCCGCGAGGTAGACCGCGCCGGCTGCCGCCATCGCACCGGCGCCGGTCAGCAGGAACAGCAGCAGGATCTGGTATTTCACGGCGTCCAGCGGGTCCATGCCGGCGAGCAGCTGGCCGGTCATGATGCCCGGCAGCGTGATGAGGCCCGCCGCCGACATCTGGTTGATCTGCGGAATCAGCCCGCGGCGGATCGAGTTGCGAATCAACTCGGCGCAGGCCTCGCGCATCGTCGCGCCGAGGGCCAACCGCGCCTCGATCGCCGCGCGGCTCGTGACGAGACCGCCGAAGAACGAATCGAGACCGAGGCTCGCCGAATTCAGCACGCTGCCGAGCACGATGCCCATCAGCGGAATCGCATAGCGCGGGTCGAACCAGGGCGACGGGCGAATCGCGGTGAGCAGGGCGAGCGCCACCGTCGCGACACTCGACGCACCGACCACGATGGCGCCGATTCGGAAGTTCGCCGAACCCTGGAGGCGCTGCATGGGCCGAACTGCGACCTCGCGTGCCGCGGCGCCGATCATCAGCAGCACGATGCCGACCGTCGCGATCGGGGAGCCGGCGCGGAACACCAGGCGCAGCACCAGACCGACTAGCAACAGCTGCACGACCATTCGGCTGGCCGCCCACAGAACTTGGCGGTGCACCTGCAGTTGCAACGCCAGCGACGCGCCGGCGCTCAGCAGCACCAGCGATGCGGCGACCGCGAGGTCGATGGCGCCCAGGTGAATGGGCGTCATGCAGGGTGAATCCGTTGGTCGCGCACCTCGAGCACGCGGCGGCCGACGCGCTCGGCCTGCTCCCGTGAATGCGTGACGAAGACGGCAGCGAGACCGGCCGCGAAGCGCCCCGCGAGCAGCGCTTCGACCGCGAGTGTCGTGGCCTGGTCCAGTGCCGACGTCGGCTCGTCGAGCAGCAGCACCCGCGGTTCGCAGGCCAGCGATCGCAACAGGGCCATGCGCTGGCGCTCACCGGTCGAAAGGCGCGTGATGTCCGAGTCGAGCAGCGCTGCGCCGAGGTCCAGCGCCGGCAGCAGCGCTTCGGCCGCAGGCAACGCTGTCGCGGCGAAGTGGTCGCGGGCGGTCGCGGCCCACCATGCGGGCTCGGTGGGTTGATAGACCACCTGGCGACGCCAGTGCGGCGCGGCCATCGACGAGCGCGCCTGGCCATCGAGG
>CAZZWY010000342.1:0-5118 GCA_964657785.1 uncultured Acetobacteraceae bacterium | reverse complement strand
GACGACGCCGCCGGCCTCGCGATCTCGCAGCGCATGACGAGCCAGGTCCGCGGCATGAACGTCGCGATCCGCAACGCCAACGACGGCATCTCGCTGGCGCAGACCGCCGACGGCGCGCTCTCCTCGGTCGGCGACAACCTGCAGCGCATGCGCGAACTCGCGGTGCAGGCGCTCAACTCCACCAACAGCGGCTCCGACAAGGATTCGCTCAACCAGGAGTTCCAGCAGCTCGGCCAGGAAATCACCCGGGTGCTCGGCGGCACGACCTTCAACGGCGCGGCGATCCTCGGCGGCTCGGCCGGCACGCTCACCTTCCAGGTCGGCGCCAACACGACCGCCAACGATTCGCTGACCGTGACGACGACCGACATGACGGTCGACCCGTCGATCACCGCGGTCACCGGCGGCGTCATCGACAGCACCACCGACCAGGCGGCGCTCGATACCGTCGTCAACAACATCGACGCGGCGATCAACGACATCAACAGCAACCGCGCGATCTTCGGTGCGACGCAGAACCGCTTCAGCGCCGTCATCACCAACCTGCAGAGTTCTGTCGAGAACCAGTCGGCCGCCTCGAGCCGCATCACCGATGCCGACTTCGCCCAGGAAACCGCGAACATGTCGCGCGCCCAGATCCTGCAGCAGGCCGGCACCGCGATGGTGGCGCAGGCGAACCAGTTGCCGCAGCAGGTGCTGAAACTGCTGCAGGGCTGACCCGCGCGCGCGTACCGCCGCGCGGCGCCCCGGCCGTGGCTCAAGTTCACCGTCGCACTGCCGAAGAAAGGACGTTCGCAGTCAATCCTGCAGCGTCCTTTTTGTCCTTGAGAAACGCTTCCTGAGCAACATTTGGCCGAGGCGGCCCGCGCGTCCCGGCTCGAAAGGCCCTACCGATGACGACCACCACCAGCACGCCCGCGATCTCGTCCACCGGCATCGGCAGCGGTCTGGACGTGACCTCGATCATCTCCGGCCTGATGAAGATCGAGAAGGCGCCGCTCACCGACCTCACGACCAAGGCGACGACGATCCAGACCACGATCTCGGCGTTCGGCACGGTCCAGTCGTCGATCTCGGCGTTCCGCGACGCGGCCGCCTCCCTCGCCCTGCCGAGCACGTGGAACGCCACGGTGGGCAATTCGTCCGACGCCACGTCGGTGGGCGTGACCACGACGACCAGCGCCGCGCCGGGCAACTATTCGATCGAGGTGTCCGCGCTCGCGGCCGCGCAGTCGACGGCGAGCGGCACCTTCGCCTCGAGCTCGGCACTCGTCGGCGCCGGCACCCTGCACATCGACATCGGCAGCTGGAGCGCCGGGAATGCGACGTTCAGCGCGAAAGCCGGCAGCACCGGCACCGACATCACCGTGAGCGCGACCGACACGCTCGACACGCTCGCCCAGAAGATCAATTCGGCCTCCCCCGGCATCGGCGCCTCGGTCGTCAACGACGCGACCGGCTCGCGGCTGGTGTTCGCGTCGAGTTCGACCGGCACCGCCAACGGCTTTCGGGTGACCGCGGTCGCGAGCGGCACCGGCGCGGCCTCGCTCTCGGCGCTCGCCTTCGACCCGCCGAACGGCACCACGGCGACGACCGAGACCCAGAAGTCGGCCGACGCCACCGCGAAGATCAACGGCCTGACCGTGACCTCGGCCAGCAACACGCTCTCGAACGTGCTCGACGGCCTCACGCTCAATCTCTCCAAGGTCACGACCGCGCCGGTGCAGGTCACGGTCGCCCAGGACACCGACTCGATCACGAAGTCGGTGCAGGCCTTCGTCGACGCCTACAACAGCCTCTCGAGCTTGCTGACGACCGACCTGAAGTACGACGCCGGCACCCAGGTCGCCGGGCCGCTGCAGGGCGACAGCGCCGCGCGGGCGATCCAGAGCCAGCTGCGCAAGATCGTCGCGTCGTCGTCGGGGGCGTCGAGCACGTTCACGACCTTGTCGCAGGTCGGCATCCAGGTGCAGAAGGACGGCACGCTCAAGGTCGACAGCAGCAAGCTCAGCAGCGCGATGAGCAACCCGACCGAGCTGAAGAAGGCCTTCACCAACGTCGACTTCACCAACTCGGCCAACAACGGCTTCGCGAACCAGTTGCGGACCTTCGGCGACCAGGTGCTCGGCTTGAGCGGCGTCCTGACGACGCGGGTGGCAGGGCTCAACAAGAACCTGGCGAGCAACCAGAAGGACCAGGATTCGCTGAACGACCGGCTCGCCCAGACCCAGGCGCGCCTGCAGGCCCAGTACAGCGCGCTCGACTCGACGATGGCGAGCTCCAACGCGCTCAGCACCTACGTCACGCAGCAGATCGCGAACTGGAACAAGTCGACCTCCTGAGGCGGCCGGCGGGGCGGCGGCCCGCACGAATCGACGCGCGCGCCCACTGAACCAGCGAAGGCGCATCCCCGCCGAGACCGGCCGGGTGCACAGGCCTGGCCGCGGCGCGCAGCCCGCGCTCGACCTCAGCGCGAGCGGCGCAACGCGCCCGGCGGCTGCGGATCGGGCTCGCCTTTCGAGCCCCCGTCTTCCCGTGGCGTGACCGCGTCCCAGCCGCACCAAACCGTGCTCAAGGCGGCGCTGGAGTGCACCGATAACCAGTCATCGCAGCACCGGAAGAAAGCGCACCCACCATGTTCGCATCGGCCACCTACTCGAACGTCGCACAGCGTCAGGCTGGCGCCTACACGCAGGTCTACGCCTCGACCGGCACCGGGAGCGCCTCGGCCCACGGCCTCATCAGCATGCTCTTCGACGGCGCCATGGCGTCGATCGCGGAGGCGCGCGGCGCGGTCCGCAATCGCAACATCGCCGTCAAGATCAAGGCGATCGGCCGGGCCCTGCGAATCGTCGACGAAGGCCTGAGCGCCGCCCTCGACGACGAGGCCGGCGGACACATCGCGCGCGACCTGCGTGCGCTCTATTCCTACATCACGGTGCGGTTGACCCAGGCCAACCTGCACAACGACGAAGCCGCCCTCGAAGAGTGCGCCCGGCTGATCGAGCCGCTGCGCAGCGCCTGGAACCAGATTGCGCCGCCTGCTGCGGCCTGACCGACCCACTCCACATGCGTACCCACACACGCCGCCCGGCCCCCACCCCGACCGACCTCATGAACTCCGCCCTTCTCAACTACTACCGGGCCATCGAACGCGCGAGCCAGGACATGCTCGACGCCGCCCGCCAGGGTCGCTGGGACGAAGTCTTGAAGCTCGAAGGCGCGTGCGTGCTGCTGATCTCGCAACTCAAGCACCAGGCGTCGGAGACACCGCTCGGCAGCGACGAAGCGCAATTCAAGTCGCGCATCATGCAGCGCATCCTCGTCAACGACGCGGAAATCCGGCAGCTCGCCGAGCCCTGCCTGGACGAGCTCGACGACCTGCTCGTCGGCCAGCCGCAGACCTTCCACTGAGCCCGGCTCCCGCCGTTCGGAGAATGCCGACGATGGACACGATGCCGATACCGCTCGATGCGATGCACGGCGGGCCGCGGACCCTGGACGAGTTTCGTCTCGGCTCGCCGCGCGAAGTCGCGCTGATGCTGCGCCAGCTCTGCGACGCGAACGCGACGCTGCACCTGAGCGCACACTGCGGCAGCAGCGTCACCGCGACGCTCTGGAGCGTGGACGCCGAGCGCGGCTCGATCGGCCTGGCCGTCGACCCGAGCGACCCGGCCCTGCCGGCACTGCTCGAGAGCGCCGACGCGGTGGCCGTCGGCTACCTGCAGAGCGTGAAGATCCAGTTCGATGCCGTCGACCTCGTGCTCGTGCACGGCGCCCGAAGCAGCACGCTGCGGTGCAGCTACCCGGCCGAGCTCTACCGGTTCCAGCGCCGCGGCGCGTTCCGGGTTCGCCCGGCGCCGCGCAGCGCGATGCGCGCGCGGGTGCGGCACAGCGAGATCGCCGAGATGCAGCTCGCACTCAGGGTGCTCGACCTCAGCATCGGCGGCTGCGCGCTCTTCCTGCCCGACGACGTGCCGCCGATGCAGCCCGGCCAGTCGCTCCATCAGGTCCTGCTCGAACTCGACGCCGAGACCCGCATCAGCGTCAACCTGCGTTTGCAGCACGTCACTTCGCTGAGCCTGGAGACGGGCGGCGTTCGGCTGGGATGCGAGTTCACCGATGCCGACAGCGCCGCGCTGCGCAACCTGCAACGCTTCATCGACCAGACGCAAAAACGCGGAAAATTGATATCCCTCGGGTGACGAGACCCTCGTTTCCCCGGGGCTCGCCCCCAAACCCCTCAAGTTCGGCGCCGGGCGGCCGAAGAGACGGTTATCCGCTTGATCCAGCCCGAATGAAAGGAGCACGAGATGAGTATCAACAGCATCAGCGGCACCATCAGCCCTCTCTCCCTCGCCAGCGCGAACGCGAACGCAACCAGCGAATCGAACGCTGCCGGCACGAGCGCCCGCACCGCGGTGCAGGCGAGCGACGATTCCCCGGCGGCGACGGTGGAGCGTGAAGACAAGCCGGCGCCGCTGCGCTTTCCCTGGCTGAGCCGTCTCTCGACGCAACTCGCCGCGGCATCGAAGACGCCCGTGACCTTTTCCGCTCCGGTGCTCGGCGACAACGTCAACAAGCAGGCGTGAGGCGGCGCCCCGGCGGCAGCCGATGCGCTGCCGTCCTCCCGGGACAGCGGCCCACGTGAGCGCGCGACCCGCGCGACCGCAAGGACCGCGACGACCGCGGCCCCTGATCGCCCCCGCCGGCGCGGGGCCGGTGTGAGCGTCGGCGCCCGCGCGCTGCGCCGCGTCGTCGAATTGCTGCGGCAGGGCGATTCCGCAGCGGCCCTGGCGCTCGCCCGCGACACGCTCGTCTCCGGCGAGGCCACCGCCCTGCTGCCGGACCTGTGCACGCTCGCTGGCGTCGCTGCCTTCGCCCACGGCGACCACGACACCGCCGAATCGATGTGGCGCCACGCCACCGACGCCGATCCGACGCACGCGCCCCCCTGGTTCCATCTCGGCGAACTCCTCGCCCAGCAGGCTCGCGACCCGGAGGCCGTGACGTGCCTGCGCACCGCGCTCGTGCTCGCCCCTGAAGACGCCGCCGCCTGGGACCGCCTCGGCCTGGTGCTGATGCGGCTGCAGCAGCCGCTCGAGGCCGAACCGTGCC
>CAZZWY010000341.1:0-5141 GCA_964657785.1 uncultured Acetobacteraceae bacterium | reverse complement strand
GGTTGATCTCGAGCCGCCCGGCACCGGTGCCCGGCTGCCGAGCGACGAACTGGGCGTTGAGGTCGCGGTAGAGCTCGCGCGTCGGGTCGTACGACACGTTGAGCAGGCGCAGCGGCGCCTTGCTGTGGACGTTGCCGGCGAAGATCAGCGCCGCGGCGGCGGCCACGGCGGCCAGGGCGGCGAGGTCGAGCCAGCGGAGTCGTCGCGTCGCCATCGGTGCATCGAGAGGTGAAAGGTGCTGGAGTGTGCGCGGCGCTGGCCCGGGTGCCGAACGAAGGAAATCCGGGATGCATATTCGAAGAGACCCAACCGCGCGCCGCCCGAGTCGATAGGCGGGTTTCCGGGATCGATATGCACAACGATTCGTTGCCGGACGCGCGGAGTGTCATTAAGGTTCGCCTCCCTTTGTCTTCCGTCGTCCTCCCATGCGCCTGCCCGCCGCCTTCCTGCTCGCCGCCACCCTCTCGGCCGCGTTCCTTCCCGCCACCGTCCGCGCCGACCAGCTCGACGACATCAAGAAGAAGGGCGAGATCGTCTTCGGCGTGCTGGGCACCGACGAGCCGAACAGCTTCGTCGACCCGAAGACGCGCGAGATCGTCGGCTACGAGGTCGACATCGCCCAGGCGATCGCGAAGAAGATCGGCGTCAAGCCGGTCTTCAAGCAGCTCGCCGTCGCGGCGCGCATCCCCGAACTGCAGCAGGGCCGCGTCGACATCCTCGCCGCGTCGCTCACCCACAACAAGGAGCGCGAGGCGCAGATCGACTTCTCGCTGACCACCTTCGTGACCGGCCAGAAGGTGCTGGTGAAGACCGCGAGCGGCATCAAGGACGTGCCCGACCTCGCCGGCAAGAAGGTGCTGACGGTCAAGGGCGGCACCCAGGAACCGAACATCAGGAAGGCGGTGGCGAACGTCGACGTCGTGACCTTCGAGACGACGCAGCAGGCCTTCCTCGCACTGCAGCAGGGCAAGGGCGTGGGCTACGTGAACGACGAGGCTTCGCTGGTCAACGACCACGCCAAGCTCGGCGCCGCAAAGAAGGACTACGCCATCCTGCCGACCAGCATCAGCGTCGAGCCGCTCGCGCTCGGCCTCAAGAAGGGCGAGAAGGGCCTGAAGACGGTCGTCGACGGCGTGCTGCGCGATCTCGAGACCTCGGGGGAGGCGGACAAGCTCTTCGTCAAGTGGTACGGCCCCGCGACCAAGCTGCAGTTCGACAAGCGCAGCTTCCGGATCGACAGCGACGCGATCTGACCGGCCCGCGGTACCTGTTGCCTTGCCCGCGTTCGACATCGCCCTGCTGCTGCGGGGCGCGTACCACGACTGGCTGCTGAAGGGGCTCGCGCTCTCGCTGCAGATCGCGGCGATCACCTGGGTGCTCGCGCTGCCGCTCGCGGTCGCCGTCGCGATGCTGCGGCTGGCGCCGGTCGCGGTGCTGCGCGGCCTCGGCGCGGTCTACGTCGAGGGCATCCGCAACGTGCCGCTGCTCGCCCACCTGCTGTTCTGGTATTTCGCCGCGCCCGAGCTGCTGCCCGAGACCCTGAAGCAGTGGCTCTACGCCGGCAACGTCGAGGCGGTGAGCGCGGTCGTCGCGCTCACGCTCTACACCGCCGCCTACATGGCCGAGGACATCCGAAGCGGCGTGCGCGCCATACCGGTCGTCCAGTTCGAGGCCGCGCGGGCGCTCGGCTTCGGCTTCGTGGCGACGATGCGCCGGGTGATCCTGCCGCAGGCGCTGCGGGTCACCGTGCCGCCGCTGATCTCGCAGACGCTCAACCTCTGGAAGGACACGAGCATCGCGACCGTGATCGGCGTCGCCGAGCTGATGTACCAGGCGGCGAAGGTCGAGACCGCGTCGTTCCGCAGCGCCGAGGCCTTCGCGTTCGCGACCGCTGCCTACCTCGCCGTGTCGCTCGTGATCACCGGCGCGGCGGCCTGGTTCCACCACCGCTATCCGGCCCGCACGGCGTGAACGGCGTCCCGCGATGATCGAACTCGTCCAGACCTACTGGCTCTATTTCCTGATCGGTCAGTACCCGAACGGCCCGCTCGGCGGCCTGGCGCTGACCGTGCTGCTGGCCGCGCTCGCGCTCGTGCTCGCGCTGCCGGTCGGCATCCTGCTCGGGCTCGGACGGGTCAGCCCGTTCGGTGCCGTGCGCTGGCCGGTCACGGTCGTCGTCTACGGCGTGCGTGGCGTGCCGCTGCTGATGGTGATCTTCTGGGCTTACTTCTTCCTGCCGAGCGTCACCGGCCACAAGACCGACCAGTTCAGCACGATGCTGATCGCGCTCGTCGTCTTCGACGGGGTCTACCTCGCCGAGATCGTCCGTGCCGGCATCCTCGGCATCCCGAAGGGCCAGGTCGAGGCCGCCCGCTCGCTCGGCTTCGGCTATGGCCGGGCGATGCGGCTGGTCGTCCTGCCGCAGGCGCTGCGCCACGTGCTGCCGTCGCTCGTCAACCAGTTCATCGCGACGATCAAGGCGACCTCGCTCGGCTACATCATCGGCCTGACCGAGGTGTCGTTCATCGCGGCGCAGATCAACACGCAGGTCTTCACCCGCGCGCCCGAGGTCTACGGGCTGCTCGCGCTGACCTATTTCGTGCTCTGCTTCGGCCTCTCGCGCCTCGCGCAGGCGCTCGAGCAGCGGCTCGGCCGCCGCGTCCGGGCCGCGCCCACCCTTTCGAAGGCACCCGCATGATCCGCTTCGACCATGTCGACAAGTGGTACGGCCCCTACCACGCGCTCGTCGACGTGACCGAGGAGGTCGGCAAGGGCGAGGTGGTGGTTGTCTGCGGGCCCTCGGGCTCGGGCAAGTCGACGCTGATCCGCACCTTGAACCGGCTCGAGCCGATCGGCTCGGGCACGATCACGATCGACGGCGAGGACATCCACCGCCGCGGCCTCGACGTCAATGCCTTTCGCTCCCGGATCGGTTTCCTGTTCCAGCAGTTCAACCTCTTTCCGCACCTGACCGCGCTCGAGAACTGCACGCTCGCGCCGATCCACCTGCGGCGACAGGCGCCGGCCGCGGCGCGCGAGGCGGCGCTCGCGCTGCTCGACCGCGTCGGCCTGGCGCACAAGGCGGGCGCCTACCCGGCCCAGCTCTCGGGCGGCCAGCAGCAGCGTGTCGCGATCGCCCGCGCGCTCGCGATGGCGCCGCCGCTGATGCTCTTCGACGAGCCGACGAGCGCGCTCGACCCGGAGATGGTCGGCGAGGTGCTGCAGGTGATGCGCGCGCTCGCCCGGGACGGCATGACGATGGTCTGCGTGACGCACGAGATGGGCTTCGCCCGCGAAGTGGCCGACCGGGTGCTCTTCATGGACGCCGGCCGCGTGCTCGAACGGGCGGCCCCCGAGGCCTTCTTCACCCGGCCGGTGCATCCGCGGGCGCGGCAGTTCCTGGCCGACATCCGCAGCGTCCCCGCGCAGGCCGCTTGACGCCCCGTGGCTGACCACGCGCCTGGCGCGGCGGCAGCCGCGCGGCGCCGCGCATAACCAGATGCGGATTCCTTGCTTGGCCGCAGTCGGTCCTCACCGAAGAATCGTGTGGTGTCGATCGACATCCGGCGAGTCGCGTCCGAGCGCGGCCGGGCGACGACTCTAAAAAAAAGACCCGGCCGTCCACGGAGCAGCAGATTCGATGAGTTTCCCTGGCTCGCCCTCCAGGCCTTCATCGCGGCGCTGGCCAGTTGCGGGGGACCCTTCACGATCCGAGCCGTCACGGCAGCCGCCCCGCCGCGAACGATCGCGAATCGCCGCGTCGGAGCAGGGCCGCCAGGGCAAGTCCTTCGCCGGCGCGACGCCGGCATCGCTGGTCGATGCCAACAAGGCGCTCGAGGCAGAGTTCGCGGCCGACGGCACGCAGATCGAGTGGAAGTTCTTCAAGGGCGCCGGCCCGGCGATCAACGAAGGCATCGCCGCGGGCGCGCTCGCCCTGGTGATCCTCGGCGACCTGGCCGGCGTGATCGGCCGCGCCAGCGGACTGAAGACCCGCCTCGTGCTCGCCAACAGCCGCGGCGACAAAAGGTACCTCGCGACCGCGCTCAGTTCGGACATCAAGTGCTTCAAGGATCCGGGGGCCGTTGCCGGCCTCGTTCGGAAGTACTGGCAGCTGGAGCCCGCTGAAGGCGCCATGATCGTCAACGACGCCGTGACCTTCCTGCGCGGCTGGTCGTGGCCGACCGAGGCGGACGCGACCGCGGTGTGGAAGTCTCGAAGTCCTGGTGGACACCAAGGCGATCGAGCAGCCCCTGACCTGGCGCCAGGCGGCCGACCCGGTGTGGCAGATCGGGCAGCGGGCCGACCGCAGCTGAAGCCTCGGCGCCCTGCGCGTTCGGGCATAAGCAACCCGGTTTTGCGTCGTTGCCTCGAAGGGAGCCGGCTTCGAGAATCGCCGGTCCATCCGTCGACCTCGAGACATTCATGACCCCGATCCGCTCGTTCTCCCGCCGCCAGGTGCTCACCACCGGTCTCGCCTCGGCCGCACTGGCCGGCCCGGCGGGGGCTGTTTTCGCGCAGGCCGCGCCGCGGGTGCTTCGGATCGGCCACCAAAAAGGCTGGCTGTCGATCCTGAAGGGCCGCGGCACGCTGGAAAAGCGCCTCGCGTCGATCGGCGCGGGCGTGACCTGGACCGAGTTCAATGCCGGCCCGGTGCAGCTCGAGGCGCTGAACGTCGGCTCGATCGACTTCGGCGATGTCGGCGAAGCGCCTCCCATCTTCGCCCAGGCCGCCGGTGCACCGCTGGTCTATGCCGGCGCCACCGTGCCGCGCCCGCGGCTGGAGGGCCTGATCGTTCCGAAGGATTCGCCGATCCGCAGCGTGGCCGACCTGAAGGGCAAGCGGGTCGCCCTCAACAAGGGCTCCAACGTCCACTATTTCCTCGTCAAGCTGCTCCAGAAGCAGGGCCTGCGTTACGAGGACGTGCAGACGGTCTTCCTGTCGCCGCCGGACGCGCGTGCGGCGTTCGAGCGCGGTGCGATCGACGCCTGGGTCATCTGGGACCCGTTCTTCGCCGCCGCGATCCGCTTCCGATGGGCCGTGCTGGTCCTCGCCGTCGCCGTCGTGGCCTCGGCCGCCTGGCCGTTCGCCCGCCTCGGGAGCGAGTTCATGCCGCCGCTGGACGAGGGCGACCTGCTGTACAT
>CAZZWY010000340.1:0-5157 GCA_964657785.1 uncultured Acetobacteraceae bacterium | reverse complement strand
GTCAACGACAACCTCTTCAACGATCTGGGCGTGGCGCAGAACACCACGACACCGACAGTGAGCTCGGCGGCGTTCGCGACGATCTTCGCCGCCGGCTACAACCCGGCGAGCCTCGGCTGGACGCCCTTCGGCAAGAACCTGAGCAACCCCACCAACCAGGTCAACCTGTGCTCGCGCGGCATCGGCTCGGGAACGCGCGCGACGGCGCAGATCCAGTTCCTGCAGCTTCCCTACAACCCGGCCGCGCCGCAGGTCGTCTCGACGGGCGACAACACCCAGGGCTCCGTACGGGGCGGCAACATCGCGGGGACGAAGTTCACCTCGGAAGAGTCGAGCTCGGGCAACGTCGTCAGCTGCGTCGCCGCAGCCAACGCCAGCGGCGGCTATTCGATCGGCATCGTCGGCGCCGACCGTGACCTGTCGAATACCGGCACGCACTTCGTCAATCTCGACAACCAGGTGCCGGGCCGCGCAACCGCGAAGGAGGGCGCCTATCCCTGGGTGTTCGAGTCGTTCTACCAGATCAACAAGAACAACGTCGGGTCGAACGCCACGACGATCCTGGCGAACGCCTTCGGCGCCGCCTTCAGGAAGTCGAGCAACATCAACGCCGTCAGCACTGCGGCGGCCAACGGCGTGATGGCCACGCCTGGCAACTGCGTCGGCACCTCGGCCACCTGGACGGGCGCCGACCTGGCGGCCTGCTCGCGCGTCGACCGCAGCAAGGACAGCCGTCTGCCGCTGACCTTCAGCAAGTAAGCACGACCGAATGGGCCGGCCGCGAGAGGCTCGCCGGCCCTTCCTCGACGAGGCCTTCGGGCCTCTTTTTTCTTGGTGTCGCCCCGGCTTGCTTCGATCCCCCCGACTCACGGGGAATGAGCCGAACGGACTGCGGATCTGCCGGTCGGCGACGCCGAACGGACTACCCCCGTTCATCGCCACTTCATGCGTGGAAACGAAACTTCATCGCATGTCGCGACCCCTCACGAGCTGCTGCCGGGCAGCCTTTTTTTTGGCTGCCGCCCTGCTGCCGCTGAAGCTCGTGCACGCACAGTCGGCGGCGGTCCAGGCGACGCCAGCGCTCCGCTTCGACATCCTCGAATTCCAGGTCGAAGGCAATACGGTGCTGCCCGCCGTCGCCATCGAAAACGCGGTCACGCCGTTCCTCGGCTATGCCAAACAGATGGAGGTCGTCGAGGCCGCCCGCGCGGCGCTCGAGAAGGCCTACCAGGGCGCCGGCTTCCTGACGGTCTTCGTCGACGTGCCGGAACAAAGCGTCGAGAGCGGCGTCGTGGTGCTGAGCGTCACCGAGGGACGCGTCGAGCGTCTCAGCGTCACCGGCTCGCGCTACTTCTCGCAGGGCTACATCCGGGAGAAGGTGCCGGAGCTCGCCGACGGCAAGGTGCCCGACTTCAACGAAGTGCAACGCGAGCTCGCCGCCGTGAACCGCACCGAGGACCGACGCGTCCAGCCGGTGATGCGCGCCGGCCGGACGCCCGGCACCGTCGAGACCGAGCTGAAGGTCGAGGACCGGCTGCCGCTCGGCGCGACGCTCGAGGTCAACAACCGCGCCGCACCCGACACCCACCCCTTGCGCGTCGCCGCGACCGTCCACTACGACAACCTGTTCCAGCTCGACCACAGCATCGCGTTCACCGCCTCGACCGCGCCGCAGGCGACCGACGAATCGCGCGTCTTCTCGCTCACCTACACGATCCCGGCGGCCGACCAGTCGAGCTGGATCGGCTACGTCGTCAATTCGAACAGCGCGGTCGCGGCGGTCGGCGACGTCAACGTGCTCGGCAAGGGCACGACGCTCGGCCTGCGCTGGCAGCACCCGTTCTTCAGCGCCGCCGACCAGTCGCACTCGCTCGCCCTCGGCGTCGACTACAAAGATATCAAGCAGAACGTCACCGTCGACGCGGGCGGCAGCAGCGCGAACACGGTCGCGACGCCGCTGCGCTACCTGCCGGTCCAGATGGCCTACAACGGCACGGTCGAGCACGGTCCGCAGACGCAGACGACGATGAGCCTGATCGCGCTCGCCAACTTCCGCAGCCTGCTCAAGCGCACCAACGACGCCTGCCCGGGCGGCCCGCAGGACCAGTTCGCCTGTGCCCGACAGGGCGGCGACGGCGGCTTCGCAACGCTGCGCGGCGACCTGCGCCAGTCGTTCGGCTTCGGCGCGCCCGGCAGCCTGCACCTGCGGCTCGGCGGCCAGTTCGCGACCGGCCCGTTGCCGAGCGGCGAGCAATACACGATCGGCGGGGCCGAGTCGGTGCGCGGCTACTACGAGGCCGAAGGCGCCGGCGACCAGGCCGTGCTCGGCTCGATCGAATGGCACACCCGCGACGCCGGCGGCTGGCTCTGGGGGCTGGCCGGGCAGCGGTCCGGCGACACGGTGACGCCGTACTTCAGCCAGTCCTACGCGCTTGCGTTCGCCGACGTGGCGCGGGCCTACATCAGCGAGCCCGCGACCGGCCAGGCGCCGCGCCAGTCGCTCGCCGGGGCCGGGGTGGGCCTGCGCGTGAAGGTGCGCCGGTCGCTGACCGGCGAGATCGACGTCGCCTGGCCGCTGAAGCTGAGCACGGCCACCGACTCGCATGCACCGCGCCTGCACGTTCGCCTGGCCCTCGATCTCTGACGCACGCGTTCCGCAAGGCAACCCATGACTTCCGCCACTGCCCCCGCTGTCCTGCCTCGCCTGAAGCCGCTGGCGCTCGCGATCCTCGCCGCGTTCCCGCTGGCCGGCGGCGCCCAGACCGCGATCGTCAGGCCGACGCCGCCGGCCGCCTCGGTGGTGCCGCGGCCGCTGCCGGGCTGGCGGGTCTCGGGGACGGGCGGCGCGGTGCCGGTCAACACGCCCAACGCGAAGGGCGGCACCGACCAGGTCGTCAACCAGACCAGCCAGCGCGCGATCTACAACTGGCAGAGCTTCGACATCGGTTCGGCGAGCAGCGTCACCTTCAACCTGCCCGGCGCGACCAGCAGCGCGTTGAACCGCGTGCTCGGCTCGCAGGCGCCTTCGCAGATCTTCGGCACGCTGAAGTCGCAGTACGCGAACCCGGTCGCGGGCCAGGCGCCGATCGTGGGCGGCACGATCTACCTCATCAACCAGAACGGCATCCTCTTCGGCCGCACGGGCCAGGTCAACACTGGCGCGCTGATCGCGTCGACACTGAACCTCGCCGACGCCGACTTCAACGTCGGGCTGACGCAGTCGATCAACGGTTCGACGCCGAGCTTCGCCTACGACGGCGCGCCCGGCCTCTTCGTCGATGGCCGCAATTACGTGCGCGTCGACGAAGGCGCCACGATCACGACAGCCAGCGGGGGCCGCGTCTTCCTGTTCGCGAAGAACGTGCAGAACGCCGGCACGATCGCCACGCCGGACGGGCAGACGGTGCTGGCGGCCGGCTCCGAGGTCTACCTCAACAACCCGACGACCGAAAAGCTCTACGCGTCGGAAGCGAGCCTGCTCTACCCAACGGTGAACGGGCTGCTGGTCGAGGTCGGGCAAGGCAACGGCAGCGCCAGCAACCTCGCCGGCGCGAGCATCGAGACGCTGCGCGGCAACACCACGCTGGTCGGCATGGCGGTGAACCAGATGGGGCGGATCAGCGCCACCACCAGCGTGTCGCAGAACGGCTCGGTCATGCTGCTGGCGCGAGGCAACGCGGTTGTCGGCAACGACGGCGCGAACCCGACCAAGCGCGCGACGACGTCGGGGGCCTTGACCCTCGGCGGCACGAGCACGCTCGAGGTCGCCGCCGACACCGCGCCCGGCGCCGATGGCAAGCCGGCCACCTCCGACGGCAACGCCCTCTTCACCACCTCGCGCGTCGAGCTGGCCGGCAAGACGATCGAGCTGCAGCCGGGCGCGCAGATCACTGCCCCCGGCGGCATCGTCAATGCCCGCGCCGAGGCGACGCCTTACTACCAGGACTCCAAGGGCGACGCGAAGTACGACGCCTCGACCTTCACCGGCGACACCGGCGCACGCCTCGTCATCGGCGACCAGGCGGTGATCGACGTCTCCGGCACGACCGACACCAGCGTCTCCGTCGCCCGCAATTTCGTCACCACCGCGCTGATCGGCAAGGCCGACCTGAAGGACGCACCGCTGCAGAAGGACGGCGTGCTCTACCGCAGCAAGCTGACCTTCGACGTGCGCGCCGCCGTGCCGATCCTCGGCGACACCAGCACCTACCAGACCGCGATCCAGCGCACCGCCGACGAGCGCCTCTCGGCCGGCGGCAGCATCTCGCTCACCTCCACCGGCAGCCTCGCGACGAACCCCGGCTCGACGCTCAACGTCTCGGGCGGCGCGGTCGACTACACCGCCGCGCAGGTCACGCCATCGCGGCTGGTCGCGGCCGACGGCAGCCGCTACACGCTCGACAAGGCGCCGGCCGATCTGGTCTACACCGCCATCGAGGGCAGCGCCGCGAGCACGCAGGACCGCTGGGGCACGGTGCCGAACTACGTTGCGGCGCAGTCGCAGACGGGGCATCTCGAGGCCGGCTATGTCGACGGCAAGGCCGGCGGATCGCTCAGCATCGTCGCCCCGCACGCCACCCTCGACGGCGCGGTGCAGGCGGGCACCACTGCCGGGGTTCGGCAGACTGGCGGCCAGGACGCGCTGGCCGCCGCCGCAGCGCTCACGCTCGGATTCCGCACCAACCTCGGCAGCACACTCTCCGCCTTCGGCGACAGCGGCTTCGTCGCCGCCGGCCTCGGCGACTTCACGATCACCGCCGCCGCCGGATCGTTGCCGGCCGACTTCTGGGCCGCGCCGCTGACCGGCGTCCTGCCGACCGCGAGCCGGATCGCGGCGAACACGCTCGACGACAGCGGCGCCGGCACGATCACGATCACGAGCGATGCCGGCGTGACCATCGCGCCGGGCGCCGCGCTGACCTTGGCACCGAAGGCGACGCTCGACCTGGCCGCCAGCGGCAGCGGCGGGATCGCGCTCGGCAGCAGCGTCCGCGCCGAAGGCGGCAGCGTCGTCGCGCGGACGCGCAATGCGACCAACCTGCACCTGGGCGGCGCGACGCTCGCCGGCGCCGTCACGCTGCAGCCCGGCGCCTCGATCGACGTGTCGGGCGATTGGGTCAACCGGGCGCTCGACGGCGCCAGCGCGGCGGCCGCCAC
>CAZZWY010000339.1:0-5160 GCA_964657785.1 uncultured Acetobacteraceae bacterium | reverse complement strand
TTCAGGCGCGGCAGCATGCTCATCTGCGCCCGGCTCTCGATCTGGAACACGCCGACCGTGTCGGCCTTGCAGATCATGTCGTATGTCGTCGCGTCCTCCGCCGGGATGTCCTGCATCTCGAAGCGGTAGCCGAGCCGGGTCCCGATGAACTCGAGGGACTTCCGGATCGCGGTCAGCATGCCGAGCGCGAGGCAGTCGACCTTGAGCAGCCCGAGTGCGTCCAGATCGTCCTTGTCCCATTCGACCACGGTGCGACCCGGCATCGACGCGTTCTCGATCGGCACCATCCGCGAGAGCGGCCCCTTCGTCAGCACGAAGCCGCCGGTGTGCTGGCTCAGGTGTCGCGGGAAACCCAGAAGCTGCCGTGTCAGCTGCAACAGCTGCCGCACCTGCAGGTCGTCGATCGAGAGGCCGACTTCGGTCAGGCGCTCGGTCGCGACCTCCCGCCCGTCCCACCAGACGTGCCCCTTGGCGATGGCGTCGACCGTCTCGAGCGGGAAGCCGAGCGCCTTGCCGACGTCGCGGATCGCCGACTTCGGCCGGTAGCTGATCACGACGCCGGTGATCGCCGCCCGGTCGCGCCCGTACTTGGCGTAGAGGTACTGCAGCACTTCTTCGCGGCGCTCGTGCTCGAAATCGATGTCGATGTCAGGGGGCTCGTTCCTCTCCCTGCTGATGAAGCGCTCGAACAGCACGCTCATCCGCGCCGGGTCGACCTCGGTCACGCCGATGCAGTAGCAGACGACGCTGTTGGCCGCACTCCCGCGGCCTTGGCAGAGGATGTGACGGGAGCGGGCGAAGGCGACGATGTCGGCGACGGTCAGGAAGTAGTGCTCGTACTTCAGCTCGCCGATGAGCTCCAGCTCGTACTCGATCTGCGCCTGCACCTTGGCCGGCATGCCCTCCGGCCAGCGCCAGCCTGCCCCTTCATAGGTGATGCGGCGAAGGTAGGACGTCGCCGTCTCCCCCAGCGGCACCACCTCGTCCGGGTACTGGTAGCGGAGCTCATCGAGGCTGAAGACGCAGCACGCGGCGACGATGAGCGTCTCGGCGAGGAGACCCGCCGGATAGGTCTGAGCCAGCCGCAGGCGGGTGCGGAGGTGGCGCTCGGCGTTCGGTTGCAGGTCCAGGCCGCAGTCGGTCAGCGGCCGGCCGAGGCGCGTCGCGGTCAGCACGTCCTGGAGAGGCTTTCTCGAACGGACGTGGAAATGCACGTCGCCGGCGGCGACCAGAGGGATCGCCGAGCGGTGGCTCGCCTCCTGCAGCCGGTGCAGCCACATCTCGTCGTCCAGCAGGCGCAGCTGCTCGACGCCGAGCCAGCAGCGACCGAGGAAGTGGTCGAGCAGCCAGCGCGCGACCGTCTCGACCTGCGCGGTCTCGGCCATCCGCTCGGGCGAGGCGACGACGACGCAGTCGACGAGTTCGGCGCCGGCGATGTCGCCAATGTCCAGGCGATAGGTGCCCTTCTCCGAGGCGCGCCGCAGCTTGGTGATGAACTGGCAGAGGTTGCCGTAGCCGTGCAGGTTGCAGGCGAGCACCGTGAGGACGAAGGAAGTGCCGGTCGGGCTGGGCGCGACCCCGGGCTCGACCCGGAACTGTGCACCGACGAGGAGCTTCAACTGCTGCTCCTTCGCGGCGACATGCGCCCGGACGATGCCGGCGAGGCTGCACTCGTCGCTGAGCGCGAGCGCCGTGTAGCCGAGCGCCTTGGCGCGCTCGACCAGCTCCTCCGGCTGGCTCGCGCCGCGCAGGAAGCTGAAGTTGCTGACGCAGCGCAGCTCCGCGTACTCGGGAATCGAGGTCACCGGCGACCCTGCGATCAGGCAAAGACGCCGTGGAGGAACCAGGCGGTCGCCTCGCTGTCGAGGCGGGTCTGGAAGATCCAGAGGACGCCGGCGTGTTCGCTCAAGGCCACCCAGTAGTCGCGGGCGACGTGGCGCGTCGCCTCGTCCTCACCGGCCGGCCGAATGCGGTCCCACCAGCCGCCTTCGATTCGGTGCGGCCCGGCCAGAAGCTGCAGAGCTCCCTGGTAGAGCGGCCGTTCGGCGCGTGTCGCCAGCCGCAACGGCTCGGGCAGCACGAAGGTCGGCTGCGGGATGTCGACCGCTCGTACCGGCCTTCTCGTCCGGATCACCGGCGCCGGCTGCCAGTGGCACATCCACTCGGGGCGGTGGTCTTCCCGCAGCACCGGACGCAGCACCTTCGCGGCGCCGAGCCGGGCGGCGATGCGCTCGAGCACGAGGGGCAGGCCCTCGCCGGGGCGCTGCGGATCGGGGATCAGCGCGAGGCTCTTCTCCTCGAGCGGATGGACCTCGACGGCGAGGAGCTTCAGATCGCCCACCGGCGCGAGCAGCTGCAGCTTGCCGAGGTGCTCGGCGAGCAGCCGCGTCAGGTGCTCGATGTCGCGGGTCGGCGCGGCGGTGCGCACCGTCATCTCGCCGCCGTCGCCGGCCGACTTGGAGCGCATCGCGTCGTGCGCCCAGCGCAGGGTGAAGGCGGTCACGCCCGCGTGCCGGGCGGCGAGCCAGGCCGACATCTGCAGCAGCAGGCGCCGGGCGCCGAAGAGCAGCGCCGGGGCGAGCTCGACGCGGGCCATGAGTTCGAGCCGGCTGCAGAAGGTCTCGGGCAGCTCGACCCAGACGTGGGCCTCCGGTCGCAGCCCGTAGGCCTGGTCGAGCGCGGCGAGCAGCGCGCCGTCGAAGCGCCGGCTCAAGCCGCCGCGCGGCAGCGCCCGGACGTCGCCGAGGGTCTGGCAGCCCAGGCGCAGCAGCGTCGAGCGATGCGCCTCGACGGCGGTCAGCGTCGCGATCGGCAGGCGGTCGAGCAGCTGCTCCAGGGGCCGCGAGAAACCGTTGGACTCGCCGGCGCGGCCGAGCGCGACGGCCGCCAGGCTGTTCGGCGCCCAGCTGAGCTGGCGCATGCCGAGCTCGGCCGATTCGATCCGGACGCGCTCGACCAGCCGCCGCTTGCCGCCGAAGAGCCGGGTGCTGGCCTCGACCTCCATGACGATGGCCGGTGACGGGGAAAGCGGCTCGATGACGGCGACCCGGGGCGTGAACTGCAGGCACCAGATCGAGAGTCCCGAGGTCGCCGCCTCACTGCGCCGTGGCTCGTCGGAGGTCGGCGGGTCGGGGAAGAGCGCGGCCCAGAGCATCGGAGTGAGGTTGCACGACACCCGCGTCGCGGGCGGAACCCAACGAACCGGGCTGGCGCAACCTCGGCGTCAGGATCGATTCCAGGCCGCCAGGCACGGATGGCAGCTCGATCACACCCTCGTGCACGGGGCCCTTGCGCTTGACGAGGCGCACCTGGAGCGACCAGTCGGGCGTGAAGCGCAGCGTCAACCGCAGGGGGGCGGCCGAGGGTTCGTGCTCGGCGGCGACCGGCCGGCAGAGGAAGACCGGGCCCGCGCAGGCCTGGGCGCAGATCTGCAGGCGGCGGATCTGCTCCTGGCGGGCCTGCGGCAGCCAGGCGACGACGACGCCCGCCGCATTGGCCTTGATCATCTGCTCGGTCACCCAGAGCCGCTCCGACGGCGTCTCGGCCTGGATCCAGACGAGATGGCGTTCGTCGAGGCCGATGCGCTGCAGGCCGGGAAGGTGCGGCGACTTGGGCGGGCCGATGACGACCACGTGCTGTCCAGCGGCGACGGCGCGGCGAAGGGTGGGCGCGAGCAAGCGCCACTCGGCGACGGTGGGCTGGGGCTGCAGTACCTCGGTCAGTGAACGGCAGGGCCAGCCGCCACCGGGGAGCTCGGCGTCGAGGGCCGCAAAGCCGCTCGAGGCGACTGCCGATGTCATCGACCCAAGTTCGTCGCCCCGCCAGACGGCGGCGGCGATCTCGCGGGGCAGCGTGTCGACGCGTAGCGCCGTTCGCCGGCCGCGTGTGCGGTGCTGCGAGGAGGGGAAGAAGGCTGGGGTGGGCTCGTCCACGTCGCTGAGCAGGGAGGTGAGTGGCTGCTGGATTTATACTGGATGAAATCACAGTATGCCTCAGCGGTCTGGTCGTGGCGCCTTTTATTGGCCCTCCGTTTGGGGGCGGCGATATGCTCCCAAGCCGGCCTACGCTACGCTGCGGACCACTGCAGGAGAGCCCTCCCCATGTGCTACAGCGCCCGAATCTGGCACGACTACCGCAAGTACGTCCGCATGTTCGACGCGAGCATTTCGATCAAGGACTTCATCGAGCTGTTCTGGAGCCGCAGCCAGGAGGGTGCGAGCAAGATCAAGGTGGCAAAGGCCCTCGAAGGCGCATTCGCTGATCCGCAGACGGACGATGAGCGTCGGATCGCGGGGATGATCAAGGCGTTCTCGGCAGGCGAAGCCACGCGGCTCGAGGAGGAGCTCTTCAAGCAGCGGACGCGGCTCGTGACGGCCGAGCGCGAGCTGCAGACCAAAGTGACGAAGAAGGCGACCGAGAGCCGGCGGATCGCGGCGGCGAAGGTCGATCAGTGCTTGCGACGGTTGGGCGATCTACGGCGGAGCGAGCTGGTCGATGAGGATGCCCGGATCTTCCCCGGCTACTTCGCGCCGGTGATGGTCGTGGAAAACGGTCGCCGGGTCGTCAAACCGATGCGCTACCAGTGCCGACCGGCGGGCAAGCCGGCGTTGAACGACGCGAAGTTCCCGGGCACGTACAACGCCCGGCTCGACAATCTCGAGGGTTTCTGGAAACCGCTCTTCGGACGCACGCACGGGCTGGTCGTCGTCGAAGCGTTCTATGAAAACGTCGCCCGGCATCGGCTCGAGGGGCGGGAGCTGCGAGAAGGCGAAGCGGACGAGAACGTGATCCTCGAGTTCGAGCCGCGTCCACGACAACCGATGCTGGCGGCGTGCCTTTGGTCGCGGTGGACCGCACCGGGGCAACCGGACCTGCTGTCGTTCGCGGCGATCACCGACGAGCCGCCGCCGGACATCGCCGCGGCGGGGCACGACCGGTGCATCGTGCCGATCAAGCCGGAAAACGTCGACGCGTGGCTGAATCCGGATCGCGCCGATTTGCAAGCGCTCTATGCCATCCTGGCTGATCGGGAGCGCCCGGCTTATGAGTATCGGCTGGCGGCGTAGTCGGACTCTTGAACGGCGGAGCAGCAGTTTGTGTAGCGCATGCAGTTGTTGATTACTCGAATCTCGTGGCGTCTAGTGGTCCGCGCTCGCTCAT
>CAZZWY010000338.1:0-5164 GCA_964657785.1 uncultured Acetobacteraceae bacterium | reverse complement strand
ACCTGTTGCTGGGTCGCGACGACCGTCGCATCGACCGGGATCGCGCCGTAACGCGTCCGGCGCTGCCACACCTCGACGACGTCGGCCGGCAGCCCGAGCTGCGGTGCGAGCAGTTGCGCCACGTCCGCCGGATGCGCCATCGCCCAGGCGCCGGTCTTCGCAAGCTCGGCGAGCACGAGCGACAACTGCTTCGGCGCCCGCGACGCGAAATCGCGCGACGACTCGTAGAAACTGTTGGTGTGCGCCAGGCCGGTGTAGTCGGCCAGCACCCGGACCTTCGACGCCGACTGCACCGCCGCGAGGTACGGATCCCAGATCGACCAGGCATCGACCCGGTCCGACTCGAACGCCGCCCGCGCATCGGCCGGCGGCAGATAGACCGGCTGGATCTCGGCGAAGGGCACGCCGGCCTTGTCGAGCGCCGCCATCAGCAGGAAATTGGCGCTCGAACCGCGCTGCACCGCCACCCGCTTTCCGCGCAGCTCGGCGACGCTCCGCAGCGGCGAGCCCGGCTTGACGACGATCGCCTCGACATGCTCGGCGACCGGCTCGGCGCCGACGTAGACCAGGTCCTTGCCGGCGGATTGGGCGAAGATCGGCGGCGGCGCGCCGGTGTAGCCGAAGTCGACGCTGCCGGCATTGAGCGCCTCGAGGAGCTGCGGACCGGCGGGGAACTCGTGCCAGGTCACGTTCCAGGCCTGGGCGCCGAGCAGCTGCTCGAGGCGGCCCTGCGCCTTGAGCAGGCCGAGCAGGCCGCCGCCTTTTTGAAAGCCGACGCGCAGCAGCTTGGGGTCGCTGTCGGCGAAGGCAACGCCCGTCACGGCCGCGGTCGCGGTCGCAGACCAGGCGGCCGCGGCGCGCACGAAGCCGCGCCGGTTCAGCGTGGGGAGGAAGGGTCGGGTCGTCATTCGGGGTCGGCCTGCGCGCGAAGAACAGAGGGACGCCGAAAATACGCGAGCGCAGCGTCTCGACCAACCAAGAGATTCTCATGTCGATATCCACGCGAACGATGCCGGGACCGCCCTGTCCCGGAGACGACTCGCCCCTCAACGTGCCGAACCGATGCCGATCAACAAGCTCCGCGATACGCCAACGCCCCGGGAATTGCCCGGTCCGGACGACCGCCAGCCCGTCCTGACACGAGCGCGAACGCTCAAGATGGCGCGATCCGCGCATGCGTACGTCCGCGGCAGCACCGTCAAGTTCTACGAATGGCTCGACGCCAACGGCGCGGCGACGCTCCCCGAGGGCCCGCCGCTCTGGATCTGCGGCGACTGCCACATCGGCAACCTCGGCCCGGTCGCCAACGACCAGGGCGAGGTCGAGATCCAGATTCGCGACTTCGACCAGACGGTGATCGGCAACCCCGCGCACGACCTGGTCCGCCTCGGCCTCTCGCTCGCGATGGCCGCGCGCAGTGCCGACCTGCCCGGGGTCGTGACCGCCCGCATGCTCGAGGAGATGATGGCCGGCTATCGCAGGGCGTTCGACCCCGCCGCGCGCCGCGGGAGCAGCCGGCCGGCGTCGGTCCGCATCGCGCTGAAGACGGCGCAGCGGCGCACCTGGCGCCACCTCGCGCAGGAACGCGTCGACGGCAAGACGGTGCGCATCCCGCTCGGCGCACGCTTCTGGCCGGTGTCGGCGGCGGAGCGCGAGGAGATCGGGCGGATGTTCGAGGCCGACGAACTGCGCGCTCTCGCGACGCGCCTGCGGCACCGCGACACCGATGCACCGGTCGCGCTGCTCGACACCGCCTACTGGCTCAAGGGCTGCAGCTCGCTCGGCCGGCTGCGCTTCGCGGCGATGCTCGACGTGGGCGGGCTCGCCCGCGAGGGCCGGGACCTCTGCCTGACGGACATCAAGGAGGCGGTCAAGGCCGCCGCGCCGCGCGCGGCCGACGCCGCGACGCCGCGCGAGAACGCCCGGCGCGTGGTCGAAGGGGCGCGCCATCTCTCGCCCTATCTCGGCGAGCGGATGATCGCCTCGCGGCTGAGCGAGCGCTCGGTCGTCGTGCGCGAACTCCTGCCGCAGGACCTGAAGCTCGAGTTCGCCGACATCAGCCCCTCGGAGGCGCGCAAGGCCGCGCACTACCTCGCGCTCATCGTGGGCCGGGCGCACGCCCGGCAGCTCGACGATGCGACCCGGGAGCGCTGGCACGCCGAACTCGCGCGCAGCCAGACCAAATCGCTGGACGCGCCGTCCTGGCTCTGGAACGCGGTCGTCGACCTCGTCGGCATGCACGAGAAGGGCTACCTCGAACACTGTCGCCGCCACGCGCTCGCGTTGAGCAAGCGCGGTTCGGACCGGCGCGAGTAGGCGACCCTTGTCGCCGGCGCGACACGGTGACGCGGCGCCCGGGTGTCACCATCGGTCACCCGCCCCGGTTGCCGCCGAATCGCCGTCTGCCCTGCCCCGATGAACCGCCTTCCCGAAGGACTGATCGTCGTCGCCAAGCGCGAATGCCCCACCTGCACGCTGGTGGAGCCGCTGCTGCACGAGATGGCGGCGCAGAGCGGGCTGCCGCTGACCGTCTACGTGCAGGACGATGCCGGCTACGCCGCCGGGCTGCCCGGGCAGGTGCTCGACACGACGCTCGCCCATTCCTTCGGGCTCGGCATCGAATTCGTGCCGACGCTGATTCGCGTCGACGCGCACGGCGTCGAAGTCGAACGCACCCACGGCTGGCACCGCGGCGACTGGCAGCGCCTGAGCGGCCTGCCGCAGCTCGGCGACGGGCTGCCCGCGCTGCGACCCGGGTGCGGCTCGAAGACGCTCGATCCCGGCATCGCCGAAGACCTGATCGTGCGTTTTGGCCACACCGGCCTGGCGTCGCGCGTGGTCGCCCTCGGCGAGGCCGAAGACCCGATCGAGGCCTGCCACGAACGCGGCTGGAGCGATGGCCTGCCGGTCGTGCCGCCGACCCCGGCGCGGGTGCTGCGGATGCTGCAGGGCACGACCCGCCGGCCGGAGGACCTCCTCGGCCTGATGCCGCCCGATCTCGCGCCGTGCAGCGTCGAGAAGGTCGCGATCAACGCCGTCATGGCCGGCTGCAAGCCCGAGTACCTGCCGGTCGTGCTCGCGGCCGTCGAAGCGGCGCTGGTCGACGAGTTCGGCCTGCACGGCGTGCTGTGCACGACGATGTTCGCCGGGCCGATGGTGATCGTCAACGGACCGGTCGCGCGCCACATCGGGATGAATTCCGGCGTCAACGCGCTCGGCCAGGGCAACCGCGCCAACGCGACGATCGGGCGCGCCCTGCAGCTCGTGGTGCGCAACGTCGGCGGCGGCCGGCCCGGCGAGCTCGACCGGGCGACGCTCGGCACGCCCGGCAAGTACAGCTTCTGCTTCGCCGAGGCCGAGGATCCCGGCTGGGAGTCGCTCGCCGTCGAACGCGGGTTCGCGCCCGGGGCGTCGGCCGTGACGCTGTTCGCCGCGGAAGGCGTGCAGGGCATCGTCGACCAGAAGTCGCGCGATCCGGAGTCGCTCGCGCGCAGCTTCGCGGCCTGCCTCTGCGCGGTCGACCATCCGAAGCTCGCGCTGGCCGGCGACGCGGTGCTGGTGGTGTCGCCGGAGCACGCCCGCGTCTTCATCCAGGCGGGCTGGTCGAAGGCGCGCCTGCGCGAGGCGCTCGACCGCCTCCTGTTGCGCGACGCCGACGATCTGCTCGCCGGCGCGGGCGGCATCGCCGAAGGCCTGCCCGCCGCGCTCGCCGGCACCCGGGTTCCGAAGTTCCGGCCCGGCGGCCTGCTCGTCGTGCGGGCCGGCGGCAGCGCCGGCCTGTTCTCGGCCGTCATCGCCGGCTGGGCGGCCTCGGGGCCGACCGGATCGACGCCGGTGTCCAAAGAGATCAAGCTGTGAGTGTGCCGCCGCGCCCCGGCCGGGCGCTGCAACCATGGAAGGAGACCCTCGCATGAGCGAACCACGAACCCTGCTCGACCCCACCTCCGAGCGCAGCGCCGCGGCGCGCCAGCTGACGCCGCGACCGGCGACCCTGGACGCGGCGACCGTCGGCCTGCTCGACATCTCCAAGGCGCGCGGCGACGTCTTCCTCGACCGCATCGCCGAGCTGCTCGGCGAGCGCGGCATTGCCGTCAAGCGCTACCGCAAGCCGACCTTTACGCGGCCCGCGCCGACAGCGTTGCGCCAGCAGATCGCGGCCGAATGCCAGCTCGTCGTCGAAGGCCTCGCCGACTGAGGGTCCTGCACGTCGTGCTGTATGCATGACATCGTGGACCTCGAGTCGCGCGGCATCCCGGGCGTCGGTGTTGCCTCGAACGAATTCGTCCAGGCGGCGGCGGCGCAGGCGCGCACGCTGGGCCTCGGCCCGGCGATGGTGTTCGTCGCGCATCCGATCCAGGACCGCAGCGACGCCGAACTGCGGGCGCTCGCGGAGAAGGCGCTCCCCGACATCCTGCGCCAGCTCGTCGCGAGCTGAAGCGCCGGCAGCGCCCGGCCGGCGGCGATGATCGTCGCCACCGCCGGCCATGTCGACCACGGCAAGACGAGCCTGGTCAAGGCGTTGACGCAGGTCGACACCGACCGGTTGCCGGAAGAAAAGCGCCGCGGCATGACGATCGACCTCGGCTTCGCCTATGTCGATGCCGACGGCGACGCCACCGCGTCGCTCGGCTTCGTCGACGTTCCGGGGCATGAACGCTTCATCGCCAACATGCTCGCCGGCGTCGCCGCGATCGACGTCGCGCTGCTGGTCGTCGCGGCCGACGACGGGCCGATGCCGCAGACGCGCGACCACCTCGCGATCCTCCTGCTGCTCGGCGTGACGGATTGCGCGGTCGCGCTCACCAAGATCGACCGGGTGGCGCCGCAGCGGCTGGCCGAGGCGCGGCGCGAGCTCGCCGGGCTGCTGAGCGGCGGCCGGTTCGCCGACGCGCCGGTCTTCGAGCTCGTCGCGACGACGGGCGAAGGCGTCGCAGCGCTGCGCCGCCATCTGGACGCGCTCGCGCAAGCCTGGCCGGTACGCCGCGTCGCCGGCAATTTCCGGCTGGCGGTGGACCGGAGCTTTCTGCTCGCCGGCGCCGGCCGCGTCGTCACCGGCGCGGTGCTGTCGGGCGAGGTGCGGGCCGGCGAACGGGTGATCGTGGCGCCGCGCGGAGCGGACGTGCGCGTTCGCGGCCTGCACGTCGGGATGCGGCCGGCCGAGGTC
>CAZZWY010000337.1:414-5171 GCA_964657785.1 uncultured Acetobacteraceae bacterium | reverse complement strand
GACGCCGACCGCACGAAGGTCGGCGGCAAGTCTCGGGGCTGCCCAGGCGAACGGCTGACCGGCGCTACTCGGTAGCCGCCGACCGCGCTCCCCGGTGGTGATCCACCTCGGGCCTCGCGCGGCAAGGCCGTCGAGGCCGCATCGCCAGTCGCGCGGCGGCCCGAGTGTAGCCCGAGCGGTCCGCCGGCGGCAGGTCAGGCCGCGACGACGGCCTGCGCAAGCCAGTCATGGCGGCTGGCGCTCAGTGCAGCAAGGCGATCTGGTCAGACGCCGGATGAGCTTCCTCGGCCGGCGCGGCCGGCACCTCGACCTTCGGCGTCGCGACCGAACTCGGCGGCGCCGGGGCCCGGGATGGCGGAGATTTGCCGCCCACGAGCATCTTCAGGAAGGTCTGCTCGCTCAACACGCGCCCGGCATACCCGCCGTCTTCCTCCTGTTTGCCGGCGCCGACGTAGAACCGCAAACCCGCCTCCAGACTGCCGGCGCGCGAGATGCACTCCTTCAGCACCTCGACCCCGACGCGCAGGTTCGTGACCGGGTCGAACGCGGCGCGCTTGCCGCCGAATGCGTCGTACTTCGCGTTGTGCACCCGTGTCATGACTTGCATGAGTCCCTGGGCGCCGACGGTGCTCTGGGCGAACGGGTTGAAGCTCGACTCGACCGCCATGATGGCGAGGATGAGCGTCGGGTCAAGCCCCGCCTTGTTGCCCACTTGCCAGGCTTCCTTGACGAGCGCGCCGACCGGCTCGGGAGCGACCTTGTAGCGCCGTGCCAGCCAGAGCGCCACCGCAGCTTGGGGTCGACTCAGATCCTTCAGGTCGGACGCGGTGGCGCGAACGCTCGCGTCTGGCTCGCTGAGCGTCGCCGCCAGGGTCGGCGCGGGTGCCGGAGCTGCCGCCGGCGCGGCCATCGCAGCGGTCTCCGGTGCCAACGGAGTCGGAGGCCGAGGGGCCTCATGGCGCGCCTGCAGCCAGCCGAGCGCCTGGATCTCGGCCTCATGCCGGATGTCCGCTCGCCCGACCGCGAAAAGCACCACTGCGGCAAGCACCAGACCGATCAGGGCGAACGCGTTGTGGGTGACTTCCACCAACCCGTGCGCAACATCGCGCACAAAGACCGATGCCGATCGAACAGCCGCTGCGCAGAACGCTCGAAGCGACCGCGGCTTTTGGCGTGATGCCATTTCACCTCCTTCGTCTGCCGCGCAAGGCGTGCGCCCGCGGTCGGAACCCGGCGCTACGAGGGCGGCAGCGATAATTGTTGGCGTCGGCACCGTCCCGTTGCGGGCGCTTCGTGCGGTCGGCCAGGCAGTCGGCCGGGCCGTTGCTCTCTCCGTCCAAGCCGGTGAGCAACAGTCGGTTTTTCCAGTCGACTCTGCGAGAGGCGGAATCTAGCAAGCCACCTCATAACCAGTCAAGACTATCAAAAGTCAATTGAATAACAAAAAAGTATGAAATACCGGGATCTGCGCGAGTTCATCAGCGGCTTGGAAGCGTTAAGGGAGCTCCGCCGCGTCGACGCTCCGGTCTCGCCGACGCTCGAAATCACGGCCGTCAGCGATGCGGTTTTGCGTGCCGGCGGTCCGGCTTTGCTGTTCTCTGCCCCGACCGGTCATACGGTGCCGGCGCTCACCAATCTCTTCGGAACGACGCGCCGCGTGGCACTCGGCATGGGGGCGCAGTCGATCGAGGAACTGCGCGACGTCGGTCGCCTGCTCGCCAGCCTCAAGGAACCCTCGCCGCCGAAAGGATTGAAGGATGCCGGCCGTCTTCTGCAGATGGGCAAAGCCCTCTGGGACATGAAGCCCGCCTCGGTGCGACGCGCACCTTGTCAGGCCGTCGTGATCGACACGGCGGATGTCGACCTCGGCCGACTCCCCGTCCAGACGTGCTGGCCCGGCGATGCCGGCCCGCTCATCACCTGGGGGCTGGTCATCACCCGCGGACCGCAAGGTGGCGCCGGCGCGCGGTCGCGGCAGAACCTCGGCATCTACCGGCAGCAGGTGATCGGCCGCCGCCAGGTGATCATGCGCTGGCTCGCGCATCGAGGCGGGGCACTCGATTTCCGCGAGTTCGCCTTGGCCCGCCCCGGCCAGCCGTTCCCGATCGCGGTCGCGCTGGGGGCCGATCCCGCCACCATCCTGGGTGCCGTCACGCCGGTGCCCGACACCCTCTCCGAGTACCAGTTCGCCGGGCTCCTGCGCGGCAGCCGCACCGAGGTCGCGGAGTCTTCGGTGGGAGACGCGGGCGTGATGCTGCAGGTCCCGGCGAGCGCCGAATTCGTCCTCGAAGGCCACATTCCCGTCGCCCCGCCAGGGTTCGTCGGTACCAGTGAACATGGCGTGAAGACGCGCGAGATCGGCGGCTATCTGCATGCGCTCGAAGGGCCCTTCGGGGACCATACCGGTTACTACAACGAGCAGGACTGGTTTCCGGTGTTCGAGATCACGCGGATGACGCATCGCAACGACCCGATCTACCACTCGACCTACACCGGCAAGCCACCCGACGAACCCGCCATCCTCGGCGTGGCGCTGAACGAGGTGTTCGTCCCGATCCTGCAAAAGCAGTTTCCCGAGATCGAGGACTTCTACCTTCCGCCGGAGGGCTGCAGCTACCGCATGGCGATCGTCAGCATCCGCAAGGCCTACCCCGGCCACGCGAAGCGGCTGATGTTCGGCATCTGGAGTTTTCTGCGTCAGTTCATGTACACGAAGTTCATCGTCGTCACCGACGCCGACGTCGACATTCGCGACTGGCGCGAAGTGATCTGGGCGATCACGACCCGGATGGACCCGGTGCGCGACACGACGCTGGTCGAGCACACGCCGATCGACTACCTCGATTTCGCCTCGCCGGTGAGCGGGCTCGGCGGAAAGATGGGCCTGGACGCGACCAACAAGTGGCCCGGCGAAAGCATTCGCGAGTGGGGCCGGCCGATCGCGATGGACGCGGCCGTGGAACATCGCGTCGCGCACCTGCTGCAGGCGATCCTGACGCCGGCGACGCCGACTTGAGGTTCCTCGTGGCCCGCGGGCGCGGGACCGCGCTACTGCAGGTTCAGCGCCGCCGTCAGGTCGCCCATCGCCTGACCGCCGGCGGCTTTCAGCGCCGTGTCGCGTACGGCGAGGCCGGGGAGGGTGTCGAGCCCGAAGCGGCGGGTGATCAGGCGCAGGATCGACGCCGTGTCGTACTGGGTGTGGTCGACCGTGCCCATCTTCGCGAGCGGTGACACGATGATCGCGGGGATGCGCGTGCCGGGTCCGACCAGGTCGCCCTTCGGCGGGGCGACATGGTCCCAGGCGCCGCCGAATTCGTCATAGGTGATCACGACCACCATGTTCTTCCATTGCGGGCTGGCTTGCAGCTTCGCGACGAGGTCCGAGATCTTGGCGTCGCCGTCCGCGAGGTTCGCATAACCCTCGTGCTGGTTGTAGACGCCTTCGGGCTTGTAGAAGGCCACTGCCGGCAGCGTGCCGCCGGCGGCGTCGGCGACGAGGTCGTTGTAGTCCTTCAGATGCGCGGCGCGGTCGGCCGCGTGTGTGACGGGGTCGAGGTTGGCGTAGTAGTTGAAGGGCTGATGGTGCGGCTGGAAGTCGACGCTCACGTGGTCCGCCGTGCCGCTCGTGTTGGTCGCATAGATCACCGAACGCTTGACCGAGGCGGCCTGCACCCCGTCGCTGAGCGCCGCGCTGAAGGCGCCGCCGTACCATTTCCAGCTGACTCCCTTGGCCGACAGCATGTCGCCGATATTCGACTGGGTCTGCGGTGGCAGCGTCGTCGCGTTTGCCGGATTGGCATAGAGCGCGTCGGTGCCGCTCACGTCGACGGGCGCATTGCCGCTCGGCTGATAGGGCGGCTGCATCGTGTTGACGGCGTAGAACTTGCCGTCGCCGAAGTAGTTGGCCGGGGTGATGTTGCCGCTCCTGACGTAGACCGGCGGGCCGTCGAGTGCCGACACCGGGCTCGTCGGCGCGGTTGCCAGCTGGGGCAGATAAAGGCCGCTGGCGTCGGTCTTGAGCACGGTGATCGTCGGCTTGGCGGCGGCCGTGTCGGCGTTCGGGTACTCCGGTGCGCAGGCGCAGATCAGGTACTGGTGGTTCAAAAAGGAGCCGCCGAACGCTCCTTCGAAGAAGTTGTCGGCCAGCACGTATTGCTGCGCGAGCTTGTAGATCGTGGAGCCGCTGTAGTCGAAGTGGCCCATCGTCAGGCCGCCGGCGTCGGCCCAGGCAGCGAACTGGTCGTTCTTGCCGCCGTTGATTTCCATCTGGTTTTCGTAGAAGCGGTGGTAGAGATCGCGCGTGATGGTCGCCGTCGAGAGAAGGGTGTTCGCGCTCGCCTGGAAAGCCGTCTCGATCTGGAAGGGCTGGTTCGCGAGGCCCGCGCTTTGCGCCTGCGTGACGACCGGGGTGACGCCGGGCGCGGTCACGCCGCCCCAGGTTTGTGGCAGCGCCGACAGGATGGTGACGCCGTCGCGGTCCTTCTGTGGTGCGTAGGCACTCGTCGGTGCCCCATTCGCATCGAGCACGGTCGAGAGGCCGTTGGCCTTGGGGAAGCTGCCGAAAAGGTTGTCGAACGAGCGGTTCTCGGCGTAGATGACGACGATGTTCTGTACCTTGGACTGCAGCGCGGCGGTCGGGTCGACGGCCGACGGCGAGTCGTCGCCCCCGCAGGCGCCGAGGGCGAGCAGCGAAGCGAGCGCGATCGGCGCGAAGGCGGGAGAAACAGCGTTTCGCATAAATTCACCGAGTGAAAATG
>CAZZWY010000337.1:0-404 GCA_964657785.1 uncultured Acetobacteraceae bacterium | reverse complement strand
AAATGTCGAGCCGGGACGATGCCGCGCCGTCGTGACAGGCTGATGACGCCCCCATCTCGTCGTGTCACTCGATTGACATCTCAGCCGGTTCAAATCGCGGTCTTCTCGTCGACCGGATTTTCCTTGGCCCGCTCCGTGTACCCGCGTCGCCTGTCGAGATTGCGTATCGGGCTGACCGCGTTCCTCTCGGTCGCGCTCGCTCTGTGCGTGGCGGGGTGTGATCGGAATTCGACACCTCCCCAGCCGGCGGCTGCGGCGGCGTCCGCCGTCTCGACGGCCTTCTACGCGACGCCCTTCGAGCAACGGCCGGATGCCGCCACGCTCACCGCGCTCGGCCGGCTGCTCTTCGCCGATTCGGCGCTGTCGGCCTCCGGCAAGACATCGTGCGCGTCCTGCCACGATCC
>CAZZWY010000336.1:4778-5176 GCA_964657785.1 uncultured Acetobacteraceae bacterium | reverse complement strand
GACCGCCTCGCTGCGCGATCCCACCGGATAGCTGCCATCCTCACGCAGGGCCGCGAGCGAGCCGGCGGTCAGGCGCAGGCCGCTGACCGCGAGCACGCTGTTGGCCGTGCGGTCGCGAGGATCGCGCTGCAGCGCCTCTTGCGCCGCCAGCACGGCGTTGCCGTAATCCGCCGCGTTGAAATAGTCCTCTGACAATTTCAGCCAGGGTTGTTTGGCCGTCGGGTAGTCGCGCGCTGCGGTGCGCCATGCGTCGCGCGCCTTGACGTGGTCACCGTCCTTCAGGGCGGCATCGCCGCGGTTCATCCACTCGTCCATCGATACGACCGCGGGTGCTGGTGCCGGCGCCGGCGCCGAGCCGGTCGACCGGCTGGGCGGCGCCGCGCAGGCCGCCAGCGCAG
>CAZZWY010000336.1:3505-4768 GCA_964657785.1 uncultured Acetobacteraceae bacterium | reverse complement strand
CCGCGGATCAGCGCGTCGCGCTCCATGAAGTTGGAGTCGATCGCGGCCTTTGCGGTGGCCAGGGCCGCGACCAAAGCGGGCGGCGCGGCGGGACGGGCGAGCAGGTCCCGCAGATCCGCCATGCTGCGCTGGGCGGCGCCGCGCAGGCCGCCAGCGCAGCGACGATGCCGACCGCAAACATTTGCCTCAATGCAGACCGAACGACGGCCGGATTCGCGCTGCCAAAGCGCGGCAGGGAGTAGCTCTTCATGTACGTGTGATTTCCAAACCTGTGCCACGAAACAGGCTGCCGATGGCAGCGCTTGTCGCGTGATCGACTATAGGGGTGTGCGAGCGAACGTTTGCTCCCCCACTCGGAGGGGCTGACACGCCAAGGTGCACTCGGTCACGGACAATCGGGAAGGCAGGATCGCCCCCGCGACTTGGCGCGACGAAGGGCGTGCTTTCACGACACAATCTTTTCATGAAGACAAGCGAACATCCGCAGTCGAGACGCCGCATGCATGGCGTCGACGGGACGACTCCCCGCAGCGTCGTGGCGCCAGGCCGCGGGCGAGTCCGCTTCCGGCGTTGTTCAAGTCTTTGCATCGCGACGCTCTGCCTTGCCGCATCGGCCGGCTGCAGTTCCACCTCGGGCAGTCCCGGCATGCTCGACCAGACCATGCAAGCGGTCGGTCTGCAACGACCGCAACCGCAGATGCCGACGCAGGACGGCATGCTCGATGCGCTGCCCAAAAGCGCACCAGCGCTGAATCGCAAGATCACGCTTCGCCTGCATGCCGGCGACGTCTTGAACACCGACACAGGCGGCCGCTCGCTCTCGGTCGTCGCGCGCATCTACAAGCTTCGCGACAAGTCCGCGTTCGAAGAGGCGCCGTACGCCGACTTTCAGGAGTTGAAGTCCGCGAAGGCCCCGGATTTCGCGGGCGACATCGTCGCGGTCAGGGAAGTGGTGCTGACGCCGGGGAAGCAGTACGACGTCATCGAGACGGTGGGCAACGAGGCGCCCTATTTCGCCGTGGTGGCGCTGTTTCGGGCCCCGTCGCCGCAACGCTGGCGCTTCGTGTTCGACTCGAAGGCGGCCAGCGCCAGCGGCGTGACGCTGGGGGTTCACGCTTGCGCGCTCAGCGTGTCGGCCGGCCAGGCGCTCGACGTCGCGCCCGAGACGCTTCGCGTCGCCGGCGTCAACTGCCCCGCGTCATGACGCGCTTCGAACCGGTGGCCGACACGTCGTCGGTCGACATCGTTCCCGGGCCGCGGGGG
>CAZZWY010000336.1:0-3487 GCA_964657785.1 uncultured Acetobacteraceae bacterium | reverse complement strand
ACAATATCGACATCACGAGGCGGGAGGTCAATTGATTCGGTCGTCGAAGATTCTTTGGGGCGAGGGGCTGATGCTCCGCCCGCAGCATTTCCAGCGCCAGGATGCCTATCACGAGTGGCGCCAGGCCGAAACGGCGCGGACGCTCCATCCCTACAGCTGGGGCGTGCGTCGCCTGAAGGTGGACACCGACGCGCTCGCGACGGGCAGCCTCCGGGTGCTCGATCTTCAGGCCGTCTTCCCGGATGGCGACCCCTGCACCGCGCCGCAGGACGACGAGCTGCCCGAAACGCTGGCGTTGTCGGGCATCCCGGCGGGAGTCGCCGAGGTCGTCTTCCACCTCGCGCTCGCGCCGATGCGGCCCGCAGGCCAGAACTTCGCGACCGATGACGACAACGCGAAGGCGGCGTCCCGCTTCCTCATGCGCAACGAACCGGCAACCGACTGGTTCACCTCCGCCGTCGACGCAGCCGTGCCCACGCTGCGCCGGCGGCTGCGCCTCGTGAGCGACCTCGAGCCGCGCGAGCACCTGGTCACGTTGCCGCTTCTGCGCCTGCGCCGCCAGGCGACCGGCGGCTTCGAGCTCGATGCCAATTTCATGCCGCCGGCCGTGTCGCTCGCCGCGGCGCCGGTCCTGCAGTCGATGCTGCGCCGGTTGCTCGACGTGCTCCAGGCGAAAGTGGATGCGCTGTACGGCACGCACCGCGAACCTTCCCGGCACGTCATCGAATTCCGCTCCGGCGACATCGCCTCGTTCTGGCTGCTCCACACCTGCAGCAGCGCCTTCGCCGGCCTCTCCCACCTCCATCATCACCCGCTGCTGCATCCGGAGCGGCTCTTCGAACGCCTGCTCGAGTTGGCGGGCGCGCTGATGACCTTCTCCAAGTCCCATGGGCTCTCGGACCTGCCGGTGTACCGCCACGACGCGCCCGGCCCTGCCTTCGCGAAGCTCGACCACATCGTGCGCGACCTGCTAGAGACGGTGATCTCCACCCGCTCCTTCGCCATCGCGCTGAACGAGTTGCGGCCGTCGTACTACCAGGCCCGGCTCGACTCCGAGAAGATCGACAACCAGACGCGCTTCTACCTCGGCGTGAAGGCGAGCTTGCCGCCGTCCGAACTCGTCGACGTCATTCCCGCCCGTTTGAAGCTCGGCGCGGCCGACGACGTCGAGAAGATGGTGCTGTCGGCCGTCGGCGGCGTGCGGCTTTCGCATGCGCCGCAGGTGCCGGTCGCCATCCCCGTCAGGCCGGGTCACTACTACTTCGCGCTGGAACCGCGCGGCGCGCTCTACGACCGCATGCTGCAGTCCAAGCAGATCACCCTCTACGCGCCGTCCGGGCTGCCGGACCTCCACCTGGAGCTGTTCGCCCTGAGCGGTGACCAGTGACGCACGAACTGACCCTCCGCAAACGACTGTCCGTTCGCCCCATCCCACCTCCACGCCCCTCCCCATGACCACCGCCCCGACCCCCTCGCTGCTGGGTGCCGCCGCGCCTGCCAACACCGGCCGCCCTTCTTCGGTGACGATCGAGTCCCGCAGCCTGATGGACTTGCTCTACCAGGGCTTCTACATGATCTTCCTGCTCCGCAACGGCTACCAGCCGGCTGACGGCGCGGCGTTCCGCGAGCGCTTGCGGCAACTGCTGACGAAAGTCGAACGCGGGGCGAAGAAGCTGTCGATCGACGCCGACGACGTCTACCAGGCGAAGTTCGCCTTCTGCGCTCTGATCGATGAGATCGTGCTGATGTCGAGGATGCCCATTCGCGACGACTGGGAACGCAACCCGCTGCAGCTCGAGATGTTCGGCGAGCAACTGGCCGGCGATAAATTCTTCGAGACCCTCGAGAAGCTGCGCGGCGAAGGCGCGCGGCGAGTGCAGGTTCTCGAGGTCTTCCACATGTGCCTGCTGCTCGGGTTCCAGGGTCGCTACGTTCTCGAAGGGGCCGAGAAGCTGGGTTATCTCACCTCGCGGCTCGGCGACGAGATCCTGCACCTGCAGGGCAAGCGCTCGCCCTTCGCGCCGCATTGGGCGCCCCCGGACAACATCGTCCACAAGCTGCGCAGCGAGGTGCCTCTCTGGGTGATGGGCAGCGTCTTCGCCCTCGTCGCCCTCGTCGCCTTCGTCGGCTTGCGCTCTCAGCTGCACCGGGGGACGAACGCCGATCTGGATCGGTACACCGACGTCGTGAAGCTCGCCCCGCAACCGGCCTACGTCACCATCACCTTGCCATGAGCCCGCGGGAACTCGAGCCCGCAACGGCGCGGGCGCCCGTCGGCGAGGCGTCGCGATGAGCAACCCCTTCGAGGCGATCGAAGCGCTCGTCTCGCGGCTCGACTTCGCCGCGCTCATCGACGACGAGGAACGGCTCCTCAAGGTCCGCACCGCGCTGCCGGCGCTGGCGCTGCTGCCCGAGCACCTGAGCCTGCACGAGGCGGTGAGCGAGCCGTTCGAGCTCGTGCTGGACTGCGTCTCGACCTCGGCGCAGTTCGAGCTCAAGCGCCTGCTCGGCGAGCAGATGACGGTGAGCCTGAAGCAGGCCGACGGCCGCTACGTGCCGTGGCACGGCTACGTCAGCCAAGCGGCCCAACTCGGCAGCGACGGCGGCCTGGCGCGTTACCGGCTGACGATGGGGCCGTGGCTCGACTGGTTGTCGCTGCGCACCGATTCGTTCGTCTACCAGGACAAGACCGCGCTCGAGATCGTCGAGGAGGTGTTTGCCGACTACCCGCCGGCGCGGTGGCGCCTGGCGGTGAGCGAGGCGACGCTCGCGGCGATGCGACAGCGCAGCCTGTGCACGCAGTACCGCGAGTCCGACCTGGCGTTCGTCTCGCGGCTGCTCGCGCAGGAGGGGCTGCACTACTGGTTCGAGCACCTCGCGGAGGCGGGCGACGGTGGCGGCGCCGAGGCCTCCGACCCCCAGCCACGAGCCCGCCACGTCCTCGTCATCGCCGATGCGCAAGCCCCGCGCAGCGACCTCGGGGCGATCCGCTTTGCGGCGCAGCACCCGACGGCCTTCATGCCCGGGCTGGAAGACCCGGTCACCGCCTTCATGGCCGAGCGGCGGCTCACCGCCAACGCCGCGGCCCGCGGCAGCTGGGACTACCGGCGTCTTGCCGGCGCGTCGGCGGCCGTGCAGTCGGGGCTCGCACTCGGCGAGGTGCCAACGCTCGAGGCCTACGACGGCTCGGGTGCCTACCGCTACCAGGACGCGGCCGGCGCCGAGCGTGCGGCGGCCCTGGCGCTCGCAGCCACCGAGCTGCAGGCCAAGCGCTTCGAAGGCATCGGTGCGGCCCGCATCCTTCGCCCGGGCGCCACCTTCGGCCTCATCGACCACCCGAGCTTTGGCGCCAACACCACGGCCCTTGCCTACGCCGGGGCGGTCTTCGCGAGCCACGCGCGGGAGGACAACGCCTTTACCGTGCTGGCGGTCGACCACGAGGCGAGCAACAACCTCGGCAGCAACGCCGCGCGGCTGCTCGGGCGCA
>CAZZWY010000335.1:0-5179 GCA_964657785.1 uncultured Acetobacteraceae bacterium | reverse complement strand
AAGCTGCCCGACGAACGCCACGGCGTGCTGTTCGTGTTCCGCGTCTTCGACCGGATGTCGTATGCGTTGATCATGTCGGTCAACGAACCCGTGACCGCGGGCGACCGGTTCTCGGAACCCTGAAAGGTCGCGGCGGCCCTGCCGTCGCGACCGCCGCCCGTGCTCGACGCCGCCGAACTCCGCGCCTGGCTGCAACTGCTGCAGACGCCGCTTCTCGGGCGCGAATCGGTCCGCCGCCTGCTCGCGGCCTTCGGCGCGCCGCAGGCCGTGATCGACGTTGGCACGACGGCCCGGCGCGAGGTCGTCGCCGCGGCGCAGGCCAAATCCCTCGAGACGCCCCCGGCCGGACTCGAGGCGCTGCTCGAGACGACGCTCGCGTGGCAGGCCGCCGCAGCGCCCGAGGCGCGCACCCTCCTCGCGCTCGACGACCCGCGTTATCCCGCCGCGCTGCTCCAGACCGCCGACCCGCCGCTGCTGCTCTACGTGCAAGGCGATCCGGCCCTGCTGCAGGCCTCGCTCGTCGCGGTCGTCGGCAGTCGCAACCCGACGCCGCAGGGCGCCGAAAACGCCAGCGCCTTCGCGCGCCACCTGAGCCAGGCCGGCTTCGTCGTCGTGTCGGGCCTGGCGCTCGGCATCGACACGGCCGCCCATGTCGGCGCGCTCGCCGGGCCGTCGGCAACGGTCGCGGTGGTGGGGACCGGGCTCGACCGCGTCTACCCGATGCGCAACCTGGCGCTGGCACGGCGCATCGCGACCGCCGGGGCGATCGTGAGCGAATTCCCGCTCGGCACGCCGCCGCTGCCGGCGCACTTTCCGATGCGAAATCGCATCATCGCCGGCCTCGCACGCGGCACGCTCGTCGTCGAAGCGGCGCTGCGATCGGGCTCGCTCGTCACGGCGCGGCTCGCGATCGAGTCGAACCGGGAGGTGTTCGCGGTCCCCGGCTCGATCCATTCGCCGCAGTCGCGCGGCTGCCATGCGCTGATCCGCCAGGGCGCGAAGCTCGTCGAGTCGGCGCAGGACATCCTCGAGGAGCTCGGTCCCGTCGACCCGCCCCCGTCGAACCGGGCGCCCTCCCCCGGCGCCGCGCCCGACCGTGCCGACCCGCTCCTGGACGCGCTCGGCTTCGACCCGGCGACCCTCGACGTGCTCGCGGCGCGCACCGGCCTTGAAGTGGCGGAGCTCAACATCCGCCTGCTCGACCTCGAACTCGACGGCCGGGTCGCGCGCCTGCCGGGGCAGTTGTTCCAGCGCGTCGTGACGGATTGAAGCCATCGGGCGTCCGGGAAACGACCGCGAGATCAGGCAGGTTTTCGGGCTCGGGCCCTGCGGTATAGTGAAACATGTTCGACGTGCTCGTGTACCTGTACGAAAACTACTGGCGGCCCGATGCCTGCCCGGATCACGACCAGCTCGCCCGAAAGCTGTCGTCGGTCGGCTTCGAATCCGACGAGATCCAGGAGGCGCTGACCTGGCTGGACGGCGTCGCGACGGCCGCCCAGTCTTATCTCGGCGAGCAGGGCGAACGCAGCATGCGCGTCTATTCGCAGGCCGAACTCGAACACCTCGGCGAGGATTCGGTCGGGTTCGTGAGCTTTCTCGAGTCCGCGGGCGTGTTGCCCCCGCCGATGCGCGAGATGGTGATCGACCGCGCCAGCGCCATTCCGGGCGGCCCGCTCGATCTGGAGGATCTGAAGATCATCGTCCTGATGGTTTTCTGGAGCCTCGGCGAGGAGCCCGACGCCTTGATCCTGGACGAGCTCTTCGTCGACGCCGAGGATCGGCTGATTCACTAGACCCGGCGCAGCTGTCTCGCGGGCCGTGGCCGAGCCTCGCACGGCCTCTATCGATCCATGACCCCCACCACGCGCCGCATCGTCCAGGCCGTTCTCTACGAAGCCATCGCGCTCGCCGTCGTCAGCCCCGCGCTCGGTCTGCTGATCGACCGGCCCGCGTCGTCCACGCTCGGGCTGGCGGTCTTCATGTCGACCGTGGCACTCGTCTGGAGCTACGTCTTCAACACCGTGTTCGAGCGCTGGGAGGCGAGGCAGGCAGTCAAGGGGCGGTCCCTGCGGCGGCGCATTGCCCACGGACTCGGGATCGAGGGCGGGCTGACGATCTGGCTCGTACCGGCGATCGCCGGGTGGCTCGACGTGTCGCTGCGGGACGCGTTCGTCGCGAACCTCGGCATCCTCGCCTTCTTCTTCGTCTACGCGATCGTCTTCACCTGGGGCTTCGACCGGGTGTTCGGGCTGCCGGTGGCGTCGAGCCCGATCGGTTAGGGAGATTCAATTGAGCAGGCGGCGCGGGTCGCCGTCGAGGCGCGCCATCGCGCTGCGGGTGGCGCGCACGGTGAGCGACTCCTCCTGGGCCGGCACGAGCAGGCCCGCCTGCAGGAACGCCGCGAGGCGGTTCTGCTGAAACAACACGCCCCGGCCGAGCGGCGACACGAACAGCGTGAGATGCCGCCGCATGCCGTGCCAGGCGAGCTGCACCTGGTCGGACCGGCCGCGGTACTCGAGCATGAACCAGGTCCCGACCTGCAGCTCGGCGGCCCAGGCGAGCATCGCCGCGGTCGGCATCGAGCCGCCCTCGCTCACCACCTCGAGTTCCGAGCTTTCGTGTCCCGACAGGTCGTGCACCATCGACTCGTCGATCTCGAGGTCGTCGGCCTCCGGCAGCAGCTCCTCAAGCGTCTCCAGACGCGCCTTCAGTTCCTCCAGGCGTTCATGCGGAATCGACGCCGTCTTCGCGGTGAATGCCGCGGCGAGCGAGTTGTTGAGGCGCTGGATGTGGTCGTCCTGCTTCTCGGGCGGCACGCCGGCCAGGTCCATGCCGTCGCGCAGCGACTTCAGCAGCGGCGGCAGGCGGCGAATGACGTCGGCCCGTTCCTCGCGCGAGATCTTCGCGCTCGCCGACCAGATCAGATCGGCCGCCACGCGCTTCATCTCGCGGGTCGGGTCGCTCTGACCGCCGGCCTTGACCGCCGTCATGGCGAGCACGTCGGCCCAGACCTGGAACAGAAATTCGCGCACCCCTTCCTGCACCGGCATCTCGTTGAGCATCTTGCGCAGCTCGATCGTGTACTGGATCGCCAGGGTCTCGCGCTGCTCCACCTGCTGCGCCAGCGACACGCCCTTCCTCGAGGCCTCGTTCTGGGTCTTGAAGTAGTGCTCCAGGAACTTCTCGAATTCGCCCAGCACCGTCTGGAACACGCGGCGCCCGGTGTCGGGATAGGCCTCGACGACCTGCACGATGCGCTTGATCTCTTTCTCGAGCAGGTCGCCGACGGCCTTGCTGTTGGCGTCGAACCCCATCACGCAGGCGCCCATGCGGTCGATCAGGCGGCGCGCCGGGTGGTCGAGCGTCGCGAAGAAGTCGGGCTCGCTGACGGCCACGCGCAGCACCGGCATCTGCAGCCGCGCGAACCAGAGCCGTACCGCCGTCGGGATGCGCTCTTCGGTCAGGATGCTCTGGAACAGCAGTGCGACGATCTCGATCGTCGCGCGCTCGACCGGCGTCGCCGCGGCCTGCTTCAGCGCGACCCGGCGCTGGTTCAGTTCCTCCAGCAGTTCCGGCGTGCTGAGCATCGCCCCGGATCCGCCGCGCCCGCTGCCGGCAGGGGCCGAGACACGCTGAGCGATGCTGGCCTGCGCCTCGGAGATCGCCGACGTCAGCTTCGCGGTGATGGCCCGCTCGGGCTGCGAGGTGTCGCCGAACTCCGGCAGCTGTTTGCCGACCAGGCGATTGAGACCGACGAGCACCGCTTCGGCGTGCTCGGAGCCTCGCGGCAGGCCGCCGGTCCGCGTCATCAGGCGCGTCTCGTCGGCGAAGTCGACGTTGCCGGGGCGTCGCCCGCTGTCCGACCTGCCGGGCGGCAGGTTGCGGGGACTGCCGGAGTTCGTCGGCGAGCCGCCGGCCGGGCTGCCGGTGTGGACGAAACCCGGTGCGCTGCCGCCGAGACCGCTGCCGACGCGCACCGAGTTCGGCGCCCGGCGGATGAACGGCCGCAGGTCGATCTCCGGCAAGACCTTGCGCTCGATCAGCAGCCGGTTGGTCTCGTGAAGGCTCTCCTCGGTGAAATGGGAGAACTCGTCATGGAGCACCGGCTGCGCGATGCGCCAGTCGGCGAGACCGAGCCCCGCGGATCGCCAGCAGGCGCAGACGATGCGGGCCAGCACATGCGGCCGGAGCACGTCGTTGGTTTCGAGCTCCTCGCGGCCTTCGAGCGAATTCATGCGCGATCGCAGGTCGGTGAATTCGGACGCAGCGCGATCCATCATCGCGAGCGCGAGCCGCGAGCTCACGATCTCGAGCTCGATCGTGTCGTCCTCGACGAGGGTCAGCTTGACGTCCTGTCCGGGGGGCGGCGGCAGGTCACCGAGCCGGGTCGCCGAGACGGTGCCGTTCGCGAGCGCGGCACGCAGCATCGAGGTCATGCCGGAGAGCCAGCGCGCCGAGGCGCGTTGCAGGTCGGTCACGAGTTCGCGCCGCTTGAGCGCGAGCGCCGGCTCGGCCACCTGACTGGCGAGGATTCGCACGCCCTGATCGACCGCCTGGACCAGTGCCGGCAGGCCGCTCAGCAACCCGCTGACATACGACCGCCGGGCTTGGCTGCCCAATGCCGGCGAAGTGGCTGGGTTCGGCATGGAGGCGGGAAATTCCTTCGTAGAGAAATCGCCGGCCGACTCTACACCACCGCTCCGGCATTCGGGTCGTTGGGATCATGCGGCCCGGCGTCCTTCGGCGTGCCCTTGACGAGGTCCTCGCGCTTGACGCCAAGCCACATCGCGATCGCCGCCGCGACGAAGACGGACGAGTAGATGCCGAAGAGGATGCCGATCGTGAGCGCGATCGCGAAGCCGTGCAGCGTCGGGCCGCCGAAGATCAGCATCGACAGCACCATCGCCTGCGTGCAGCCGTGGGTGATGATGGTCCGGCTGATCGTGCTGGTGATGGCGTGGTCGATCACCGTCTCGGTGGTCATCTTTCGGAATTTGCGGAACGCCTCGCGGATCCGGTCGAAGATGACGACCGACTCGTTGACGGAGTAGCCGAGCACCGCGAGCACCGCGGCGAGCACGGTCAGGTCGAACTGCCACTGGAAGAACGCGAAGAAGCCGAGAATGATGACGACGTCGTGCAGGTTGGCGACGATCGCCGCGACCGCGAACTTCCA
>CAZZWY010000334.1:0-5200 GCA_964657785.1 uncultured Acetobacteraceae bacterium | reverse complement strand
GAACGAGAGGCAGGCGACGATCGCGATGCCCATCTGCGACAGCATCGTGACGGCCAGACTGCTGGTGAAGACCAGCGGCGCCACCACGAGCAGCAGCACGTAGAGCACCCAGACGATCAGGTCCCGGGGCCCGAGTGCGCCGTAGCGTCTGGCGGCGGGTGTCGGAGGTACCTGGGCGCCCGAGACCTTCCCGGTCGCTCGCGGGACGGCGGCCGGGATCACGCTGGAACTGGGGATGCTCATACGTCAGCCTTCTCTCGTGCCCATCAGCCCCTTGGGCCGGAATATCAGGATCAGCACCAGGAACAGGTACGGAAGGATCGGCGCGACCTGAGAGACGGTCAGCTTGACGAGCGAATAGTCGGCCACGCCGTCACCGAGAGGGATGCCGACGGCGCCCAGCAGCCCGCCGATCGAATAATCGAGCGCCACCGCGAACGTCTGGATCACGCCGATCAGGAGCGACGCGACGAACGCACCTGCGAGCGAGCCCATCCCGCCGACGACGACCACGACGAAGATGACCGAGCCGACCGTCGCGGCCATCGACGGCTCGGTGACGAAGGTCGTGCCGCCGATGACGCCGGCGAGACCAGCGAGGCCGGCCCCCGCGCCGAAGACGAGCATGAACACGCGCGGCACGTTGTGGCCGAGCGACTCGACCATCTCCGGGTGCGTCAGGGCGCTCTGGATCACGAGGCCGATCCGCGTGCGGGTCAGCATCAGCCAGAGCGCGACGAGCATCACGAGTGCGATCAGCATCATGAAGCCGCGCGTCGCGGGGAACGGCGAGCAGACGATGCGCACGGCGGCATCCGCGGCGCGGCACATCGCCGCCGGCGCGGTACCGGCGACGAGGTGCATGCCGTCGATCGACGAATTGATGAGGGTGAACGCCGGGCCGCGCAGCACCGGCGGCGGCTGGAACTCGACCGCGGTACGGCCCCAGATCAGCTGAACGAGTTCGACGATGACGTAGGAGAGGCCGAAGGTGATCAGCAACTCCGGGACGTGACCGAACTTGTGGACACGCCGCAGACAGTACTTTTCGAACCCGGCGCCTAGCAGGGCGACGACCAGCGGTGCGATGACGAGCCCGGGCCAGAAGCCCACCACTCGCGCGACCGAGTAAGCGACGTAGGCGCCGACCATGTAGAAGCTCGCGTGAGCGAAATTGAGGACGCCCATCATGCTGAAGATGAGCGTGAGGCCCGAACTCAGCATGAACAGCAAGAGCCCGTAGCTCAAGCCGTTCAGCATAGAGATGGTGAAGAACTCCATGGTCGACAGTACCGGTGGAATACGGCGAAGAGGGCGGCGGAAGAACGCGCAGGGGCGCTGAAGGCCGGTCGCCGCGTCCGAGCGGTCGCCGGAGCGTGCCCGCGATCGGCACCGCCTCCAGACGCCGACCGTCGAAAGATCCGGGATCGGGAAACTCCGGTCGGCACGCCCGACCGGAGGGAGAACGGTTTCGGGTCGCTAGGAAGCGGTCGGGCGCGTCATCTGGCAGCTGGTCGGCGTGCTCGACACGTAAGGCGCAAATTCTGCCACCGGCGCGAGCGTCATTTCGGTGTGCTCGGGCTTGTAGGGATTCTTTGCATCGGCCTTCTGCCAGACCGACATGTAGAGCGTCTGCTGCAGCTGATGGTCGGACTTGCGCATTTCGACGTCGCCGCCGAAGACGCTCTTCAACTTCAGCCCTTCCATGGCGAAGGCGACCTTGACCGGGTCGGTGCTCTTGGCGTTGTACATCGCCTGCCCGACGACCTCGAAGATGCGCAAGACGGAAAGCGTGTAGAAATCTTCGTCGTACTTCTTCCGATATTCCTCGGCCCACTGACCGGCCTGGCCGCCGATGTTGTAGTGGGCATAGGCGATCTGGTAGACGCGGCCCGCGCCGTTGCTGCCGAGCGCCGTCGGGGTTCCGCTCACGCCGGTGTAGTAGGTGTAGAACTTGCCGTCGTAGCCGCCCTCGACCGCCGCCTTCACCAGCAGCGCCAGGTCCGAACCCCAGTTGCCGGTGATGACGGTGTCGGCGCCGGAGGCCTTGATCTTCGCGATGTAGGGCGAGAAATCGCGCACCTGGGCGAGCGGATGGAGGTCTTCGCCGACGATCTGCACGTCGGGGCGCTTGCGCTTCAGGCCCTCCTTCGCGTACTTCACGACCTGCATGCCGTGCGAGTAGTTCTGGTTCAGCAGGTAGACCTTCTTGATGTCCGGCTTGTCCTTCATGAAGGTCGTCATCGCCTCCATCTTCATCGTCGTGTCGGCGTCGAAGCGGAAGTGCCAGAAGCTGCACTTGCTGTTGGTGAGGTCCGGATCGACGGCGGAGAAGTTCAAAAACACGACTTCCTTGCCGGGGTTGCGCTCGTTGTGCTTGTTGATCGCGTCGACCAGCGCGAGCGCGACCGACGAGCCGTTGCCCTGCATCACATAACGCACGCCCTGGTCGATCGCCGACTTCAGGGCGTTCAGGCTCTCGGTTGGCGAGAGCTTGTTGTCGATCGAGACGATCTCGAACTTGACGCCTGCCGGATTGCTCGCGCTGTACTTCTCGGCGAAGAACTGGAAATTCTTCAGCTGGTTATTGCCCACCGGCCCCATCAACCCGGAGAGCGCATCGATGAACATCAGCTTGACCGTCTGCCCGGCGAGCGGCTTGGCGCCGGTCTTGGTCTGGGCCAGCAGCGGTGCCGCAGCGGCCGCGAGTAGGGCGCCGAGGGCGGCGGTGACGTGGCGCCGGGTGAGCGAGAGGTCGTGGTACTGCATGGTTTTTCTGCGATGAGCGAATCGATCGTGACGGTAGCCGAAGCCTCCGTCACGGGGTTACAGGGACTACCCCGAAGCGGTGTCGCCGCCGGGACACGCCCGCTGCGGGCAGGCGAGATCGCCTTGTCGGCCGAGCGCTGTGGCACCCGGCACCGTCACGACGTCGTCAAGACGCTGCCGGCCGCGTCATCTGGCAGCTCGTCGGCGTGCTCGACACGTACGGCGCGAATTCGGCCACCGGTGCGAGCGTCATCTCGGTGTGCTCGGGCTTGTAGGGATTCTTTGCATCGGCCTTCTGCCAGACCGTCATGTAGAGCGTCTGCTGGAGCTGATGGTCTGACTTGCGCATCTCGATCTCGCCGCCGAAGAAGCTCTTCATCTTCAGACCTTCGAGCGCGAAAGCGACCTTGACCGGCTCGGTGCTCTTGGCGGTCGACATCGCCTGCCCGAGCAGTTCGAACACCCGGGCCTCCGCCAGATTGAACAGATCGTCGTTGTACTTCTTGCGGAATTCCTCCATCCAGACCGCCGCCTGGCCGCCCAGGTTGTAGTGGGCGTAGCCGATCTGGAACACCTTGCCGGCGCCGTTGCTGCCGAGCGCGGTCGGCGTGCCGGTGACGCCGGTGTAGTAGGTGTAGAACTTGCCGTCGTAGCCGCCTTCGACCGACGCCTTCACCAGCAGCGCCAGGTCCGAACCCCAGTTGCCGGTGATGACGGTATCGGCGCCGGAGGCCTTGATCTTCGCGACGTAGGGGGCGAAGTCGCGCACCTGCGCGAGCGGATGGAGGTCTTCGCCGACGATCTGGACGTCGGGGCGCTTGCGCTTCAAGCCCTCCTTCGCATACCTCGCGACCTGCATGCCGTGCGAGTAGTTCTGGTTCAGCAGGTAGACCTTCTTGATCTCGGGCTGGCCTTTCATGAAGGTCGTCATCGCCTCCATCTTCATCGTCGTGTCCCCGTCGAAACGGAAGTGCCAGAAGCTGCACTTGCTGTTCGTCAGGTCCGGGTCGACCGCGGCGTAGTTGAGATAGACCACCTCCTTGCCGGGATTGCGCTCGTTGTGCTTGTTGATCGCATCCACGAGCGCGAGCGCGACCGACGAGCCATTGCCTTGCACCACATAGCGCACGCCCTGGTCGATCGCCGATTTCAGGGCGTTGAGGCTTTCGGTCGGCGAGAGCTTGTTGTCGGTCGAGACCATTTCGAACCGCACGCCGGCCGGGTTCGTCGCGCTGTATTTTTCGGCCAGGAACTGGAAGGTGTTCAGCTCGTTGGTGCCGAGCGGCGCCATCAACCCGGAGAGCGGGTCGATGAACATGATCTTGACGGTCTGTCCCGCGAGCGGCTTGGCGGCGGCCTTGTTCTGGGCGAACACGGCGGCGGCCGAAGTCGTCAGCGCCGCGCCGACAGCGGCATTGAAGCGGCGGCGGCTGAGGGATCGAAGGTCGTCCTGCATGGAAATTCCTGCGGTGGATGGGTCGCGGCACGACGGTAGCCGAAGCAGGTGCCCCGCGAGGCAGGGACTACCCGCGCTTCTTCGCCCTTCGCCGTGCCGTTTTCGCCCCTGTATCGGACACGACAACGAGCCGGCCGATAAACTCGCGCCGATGATTGCCGACCCGATCCCGGACAGCGCGCGCCGCATGGACGACACGCCGACCAGCGCCCCGGCGTTGCACTGGACCAACCGCTTCCGCCGCCTCGGCACCGGGTTCTTCACGAGCCAGGCGGCCCAGGGCCTGCCGGACCCGCACTGGGTGGCGACGAGCGCGGCCTGCGTCCGCGAGCTGGGCTTGCCAGACGATTGGGCGGCGCGTTCCGACTGGCAGGCGCTCGACGTCTTCAGCGGCAACCGCACGTGGCCGGGCATGGAGCCGCTCGCGAGCGTCTACAGCGGGCACCAGTTCGGCGTCTGGGCCGGGCAGCTCGGCGACGGGCGCGCCCCCTGGCTCGGCGAAATCGAGACCGCGCAAGGCCCGCGCGAACTGCAGCTCAAGGGTGCCGGCTTGACGCCCTACTCCCGCATGGGCGACGGCCGGGCGGTGCTGCGGTCGTCGATCCGGGAGTTCCTCGCCTCCGAAGCGATGGCCGCGCTCGGCATCCCGACCACTCGGGCGCTCTGCGTCACCGGCTCGGCCTTGCCGGTGAGGCGCGAAACGATCGAGACCGCCGCCGTGGTGACACGTGTCGCCCCGAGCTTCATCCGCTTCGGCCATTTCGAGCATTTCGCGCACCATGGGCCGCTCGAGAACCTTCGCCAACTCATCGACTTCGTCATCGATCATCACTATCCCGAGTGCCGGGACGCGTCCCACCCCGTCGTCGCCCTGCTCGAGCAGGTGAGCCTGCGCACGGCCCGCCTGATGGCAGATTGGCAGGCCGTGGGTTTTTGCCATGGCGTGATGAACACCGACAACCTGTCGATTCTCGG